>JARHZK010000173.1 GCA_029258245.1 Longicatena sp.
ATTAAACCAAATACTATATTATTAAAAACATATTATAAAGAAATGAAAGATATTGAGCCTTCTAATTTAGAAGAAACAAAACATTTAGAAAGTATTCATGAAATATATGAAAAACTAATTTGGAAAACAACTAAAAAAGGAGCGTAGGATTTAAATCCTATACTCCTTTTTTATCATTAAAATTTTTATATAAATTTAGTAATAATTAGTGAAAATAAAGTAAAATAATGATATGATGAGGTAAAGAAGAAAACGCTTACTTATTTAAAGGCGTAAGAAGGAAGGCGTATAAATGAGAAATTATATAAAAATTAAACAAGCGAACATAAAATAACATCATTCATTAATTTCTATGTAAAAGGAGGATTGTCGAAAAAGATTTATAATTGTTATTTAGAAATTCATTTTTGTACTAAAGATAAAAATTCAATATGTTTACTAATTTCATTACAAAATTAAAATAACAAAGAAGAAAGGAAAGATATGATATAGAATAATTCTAAGTAATAAAATCATATTAAGGAAAAACATGAATAAAATAACAGGTGTATTGTTAAGTACAGTAGTAGTATTTTCTAATCTTACATTAGGTGATATTACTACTTTCGCAAAAACACAAGATAAAACAAATTATACTATCTCAGATAATGAATTAAAATTTAAAGAAAATCAAAAAGTGTTAAATCCTGGGGATAAACGTTATGCAATTGATAATTTAATCTCCTCTTATCATGAAAAACAATTCCTATGGGAAAGTAGTAATCCTGCTATTGTTTCCATTAATCAAACTGGAGTTATAGAAGCTCTCCAAAAGGGAGAAGCTACCATTACTGTAACCAATCAAAAAGATAAAACAAAAACTGCTTCTTTTAAAATTCGAGTAACAGATCCATCCTATGATGCCGCATATGAAGAAATGCAAAATCGTTGGAAAAAACGTATTGTAGGGGATCACCTTAACTTAAATGATAAAGATATCAAAAATTATGTAAATAAAATCAATATAGAGGGACTATCCTTATGGGAAAGTTTACATAAAGAAAAGAATCGAACTACCTTATGGGATCCTTTACCAAGCGATACTGTTGCTGCTGATTATACTACGCAATTTACCAAACTTCAAAAATTAACGCGTGCTTTTGCAGTAGAAGGTACTTCTTTATATCAAAAGAAAGAAGTATGTGACGCAATCATAGAAGCTTTAAAATTCATGGTTCATGAAAAAAAATATAACGGTTCTTATCAAACTGGTAACTGGTGGGATTGGGATATTGGAGCTGCACATCAAGTCGTCGATATTTTAATGATTCTTTCAGATTATACAGATGATGAAATTTTAAAAACAGCTGCAGAGAGTGTGAAAGGATATGTAAATGTCCCAGAGAAAACAGGTGCAAATTTAACTGATACTGCAATCGGGGTATTAGGTAGTGCTATTATATTAAAAGAAGAGGATCGTATTAATGCAGTTAGAACTGCAGTGCCTACAACTATGAATTATGTAACAACTGGTGATGGAATATATCAAGACGGCTCTATTATTCAGCATAGCGCTTATGCTTACACAGGTAGCTATGGAAATGAATTAGTGAAAGGTATTGGAAAAATACAAAATATTATTTCTGGAACTAAGTTTGAAATTACAGATCCACGTATTTCTAATATTTATGATGTTATAGTAGATGGATATTTACCACTTATGCACAAAGGACAAATGATGTCTATGGTAAATGGCCGTAGTGTATCAAGAGGACCAGGTTCTAATAATCCATTTACATCAGAATTTGCTACAGGATCTGAAACAATTGCTAATATTTTGCTATTAGTAGATTCTGCACCATTAGAACAAAAACAAAAAATACAATCATCTTTGAAATCATGGATTATAGATAGTGAAGGATATTATAATTTTTATGAAACTGCTCGTGATTTTTCAGTTTTACTAGGTGCTAAAAAGATTATGGAAGATACTTCCATTCAACCTTCTTCTTTTATTGGTATGAAGGTTTACGGAGCAATGGATCGAGCTGTACAAGTAAATCCAAATTATACAGTAGGTCTTAGTATGTATTCTTCTAGAATTTATAATTATGAATCAATCAATAATGAAAATTTAAAAGGTTGGCATCAAAATGATGGAACACTCTTCATTTATAATCATGATTTAGAACAATATGGAGAAGGCTATTATCCAACAGTAGATCCTTATCGCTTACCTGGTACTACTACCGATACAAAAGAACTTTCAAATGCTGCGGCAAGAGGAAAAAAATCTCCACAATCATTTGTAGGTGGAACAACAAATGGAAAAAATGGTACTATTGCAATGTACTACGATAGTTCAAATTTAGATGTAGGAATGAATTTAAAAGCAAAAAAATCTTGGTTTTTACTTGACGGAAAAATTATTTGTTTAGGAGCTGGAATTAATGGTACAACCGATGCAAGTATTGAAACAACCGTAGAAAATCGCATGATGACCCATCCCAACAATCGTATTTCTGTAAACGGAACAGAATTTACAAAAAATACAGAAGATTATAACTTAAAAAAAGGAAGCTATTTACACTTTCAAGGAACTGGAACAGGAAATGATATTGGCTATTATTTTATGAAAGATGAAAATGTTAATATTAAAAAAGAAACAAGAGTTGGAACTTACCAAGATATTAATCCGATGTTTCCAAATGGTAAAACTTATACAAAGACATATTTTAAAGCCGGAATACAACATGGAAAAATTGCTCAAAACGATACCTATGAATATATGATTATACCAGGTGCAAGTGAACAAGAAATGAAAGAATATTCAGAAAAACCTTCTTTAAAAGTTTTATATAACAATGAAAATGTTCAAGCAATCATGGATCATAATAAAAATACAACAATTTACGCAATGAATATTTGGGAGGACAAACCAACAACAGTGTATGGTATTACAGTAAGCAAAGCCGCTTCCGTTTATATGGAAGACAAAGGAAATGAATTAATCATACACATTAGCGATCCTAAACAAACAAATACAACATTAAATGTAAAATTAGAAACAGGATATCAATCTATTCTAGAAAAAGATAATTCTGTAACCGTTGAAAAAGATGGAAGCTTTACAATTGATACTTCTAATAGCGCAGGTGCTTCTCATATGATTAAAGTTTCAAAAACAGATAAAGCAATATTGCAGGAATTCGTAGATTTTGTTAGTAAATTAAATCAAAATGAATATACAAATGAAACTTGGCAATCATTATTAAACGCATTGGATTATGCTAACGCCGTACTAAAGCAAGAAATTCAAACAGAAGAAGAATTAAAAAAAGCCTACCTACAATTAAATCAAGCCTATCAAAACTTAAAGAAAAAACCAAATGAAACTATTAATCAAGATGAAAATAACTCTATAAAACCTAACATTAGTCAAAATGTAGAGACAGGAGTAATAGATTTTATACCACAATATGTATTAATCAGTCTTCTATCTGTTGCAATGATACTCTATGTATTTAGAAAGAGAAAACACGATATGTAAATCATTTCAATAATATTCATAAAATATAAAAAAAGGAGTCTAGAATATAAATTCTACGCTCCTTTTTTCTTAATCGTTAGGAAATAATGCTTTTCGAACATATTGATGAGCATTGTCAAAATCTGATTTTTGAACATATACTTTATATGCAATACTAAAATCATATAATTTTCCATTTTTTGTTCCTTTTATATATTCATCTGTGTACTCATCATGAATTTTCGTAGTTTTTACAATATATTCAATTCCATGTTTTTCTAATTCATTTACGACACTATCTACATTTTCTTTTGTATATGTCATAAACAATTCACTTCTATTAAATACATTTAACATATTCATCACTCCTATATCCATCTTCTATCTTTACTATAACACATTCTCCTAAAAAAAGTGATAAAATAGCTATTCTATCACTTTTTTTATTAAATAATTTCTTTAAACTGTGGTTTCATTTTTTTCTTTGTGATAAAGAAATGAATTACTAATAATAAATATGTAATATCAAAATTGGAAGATGTTACAAATTTAATTACAATACATGCAAGAATTGTAATTATATCTATTTTCTTATAAAAATTACCAAACTTATATCGATCAATAATACGATATTTAATTTTTATATTTTGAAAAACAATAACAAATGCAATACACGCAACCAAACTATCAATCCATAAATTAATCAAATATTTTTCCATTATTAAATTTTTAATAAAGAATAATACAATAGAAACAGCAAAAACTACCCAAATACTTCCTATTTCTATTTTTTCATAATCTTGATTACGAAGTTTTTCTTTCATTTGCTTATATGCCATTCCTTTAGAATGTTTGATTACATATTCTTTGACATCTCTTGGTATGATTAAATTTGGCTTTTTCTTTGTTTTCATACCTTCCATACAATCTTCCATTGCGATATTCAAAATAATACTTTTATCAAATTCTGACTTTCTTGTATCTTTTAACAAATAATCATATAGACGTTGAAATGCCTGCTGATATCCTTCATCTAATTTTTTTATTAAATATTGATTATCAACATGTAACGTTTTCTTTGCCATTATTTGCTTTCTACCTCAATACTATCACTATCTGTAATATGTAAATTTGTATTATAGAATTCAGTCAATGCTTTTATCATATAATAAGAATCCTTAACACCTGCTGTTTCATAAGATGAGTGCATCGCTAATTGAGCTAAACCAACATCCACTGTATGCATAGATACTTTTTGACTTGATAAGTTACCTAATGTACTTCCTCCAGCTGCATCACTTCGGTTTGCAAAGTATTGAACTGGAACACCTGCATTTTCACAAATTCCTCCAAATACTGCAGAACTAATTGCATCTGTAGTGTATTTTTGATTCGCACTGAATTTAATAACAATACCTTTATTTAAATATGTACAGTTTGTAGCATCTGTTTTTTCTGGATGATTTGGATGTACCGCATGAGCATTATCACAAGATACCATAAAACTCTTAGCTACAGCACGGAAATAATCTTCTTCTGTGAAGCCCATATTGTCATTTACACGGTGTAATACATCATGTAAGAATGTTGAACAAGCTCCTTGTTTTGTCCCTGAACCAACTTCTTCATTATCAAAACATGCAAACACATTTACAGCTTTATCATTTCCTTCACTATCAATCAATGCCTTTAATGAAGTATAAGCACACTGCAAGTCATCTAATTTTGGAGATGAGATAAATTCTTCTTTTGCACCCCAAATGCTAGGTGCCATACGATTATATAATGATAAATCGCAACCATAAATATTTTCTCTTGTTGTTCCTAAGGCTTCTGCAATGAGTTGATAATAATCATTTTCTCCACATTCTCCAGCAGAGAATAAAGGTAATAAATCTACCTGATTATTATATTTCATACCATTATTAACATCACGATTCATGTGAATAGCAACATTAGGTATTAAAACTAAATCTTGATCAAATGATAATAATTTAGATACAAATTTATTTCCTTCTTTTACTAACACACGACCTGCAATTGATAACGGACGATCAAACCATGTAGCACATAGCATACCACCATAACCTTCGGTATTTAATTGTACGTATCCACCTTTTCCTTTTAATTCAGCAACTTCTTTTACTTTAAATGTTGGAGAGTCTGAATGAGAAGATGTTACTTGAAAGTGATAATCGCTTAAATCATTTCCAATCGCAAATGCAATTAAACTTGAACCATTACGAGTTGTAAAATATTTCTTTCCACGTTCTAAATTCCATGATTCGCATTCTTTTAATTCTTGATAACCTGCTTCTTTTAACATGCTTGCCATCTGTGCAACTGCATGGAAACAGCTAGGACTTTGTTGAATAAAATTTAATACTTCTTTTGATGTTTCTTTAAACATAAATAAGCCTCCTAATTCACAATACACATTATATCATTTTTTATAATACAAGCAAATATAATGGTAATATTCCATTCGATCTTCATAAAAAAATAGGCTTTCCATAATTGGAGAACCTATTTTATTTTTTATCCAGCATTTTTTTTATCTTCAGCTTTTCTAATCATAGGTAAAATTAAACCTAAAGCACACAATACGATTGGTGTACAAACATTTAATAATACTGTGAATAGATTATCTTCATACATACCACCGATGCAACATAATGCAGTAATTAAGAAGCACCATACACCCATTGTTAAAGCAAAGCCTTGGTGTTTTGTAAATTTGTAATCTGCATGGAATTTATCCCCAGCTTTACGTAATGCAATATAAGCAGCAAATACCCATAAATAACGCATTGGCATAACTACTGAATTTAATTTATTTAATTGAGTTAATACACCAGCAGCTCCTGAACCACCAATCATTTGAATTAAGATAATTGATCCAGACAATGCAACTACCATCCAAATACCATTAATGTATGCACCGTATTTATTTTGTTTTAATAATGCAGATGGGATGAATTGACGAGCATCTTCATTATCCAATAACATACGTAATGGAGCATCAATACTCATTACTAATGTAGAAAATTGTCCGATTGCATTACATGCAGCATAAATAATCATCAATAAATTTCCAACATGATAATATTCACCTAATTTTTGGAATGCCAAATAAGATCCATTTGATACATAAGATTGGAATGCTTCTTTAGAACCATTAATTACTGCTGGATCAAACATCATACCCATAGCAATTGTTCCTAAAATTGCACAAACCATTACCATAATTGCTAAAGCAATCATACCTTTAGGGAAACCTTTTGATGGATTTTCAACTTTGTTTACATATGGTGAAATTTTTTCACATCCACCAACAGCAAATACTAAAATTGATAATGAAGTAAAATACTTCGCATCAAATGTTGGAATCAAATTATTCCAACTAAAGTCCATTGATAAGTAACCTCCATTAGGATTAATTGCAGGTGCAGCAAACATCATAACGATATAAAGAATTGACATAACAAACATACTTGTTCCAGCTAATGTTGCCAATTTTTTCAATGGATTTAATCCACGACTTGCTACCCAACAGAAGAATAAGAACACAGCTAATGTTGCAAGCTGAATTGCAATTGTAGGGAAGCTATCATATGTAGTTCCATTTTGGAATACCATCCAGCTTAATGCTTTTAATCCTCCACTACCTTTACTTGCAATGTAAGTGACGTGACATGCCCAATATGTCCATCCTGCATAGTATGCAAATTTAGGACCAATTGTTTCATGAATCCATGATGAAACACCACCACCTGAGTTTTTGAATGCAGATCCTAGTTCACCAACCATCAATGCATATGGCACGAAGTATAAAGCAAACATTAGAATCCAGCTGAATATAACCTGAATACCATTGAAGTAAACGAAACCATTTAATACGTTACCGAATCCCCAAACAGTAGAAAACGCCATAAACGCAAGGTTATACCACTTGATTTTTTTTGAGTTTTCCATATTGTCCTCCTTTGATTTACACACTGATTTTAACATATTGTAATATTTTTCGCTATATAATTATGTGACATTAATAATTCCTAAGTAATTAAATTAATGAATTTATAATCATTTTATAAATCTATGGATAAAATAGTAAATGAAAATTAATATTTTACAATACAAAAAAAGACCAATGATTCTTACTACTACCTTGAGTGTTTTTATCATTGGTCAATCATTTAATAAATTCTTATATTATATTTTTATAAATAATAAAAATTAAATATCCATGTATTTTTGAGCTGCTGTTACAATTGCCATTTTATATACTTCTTCTGTATTACATCCACGAGATAAATCATTAATCGGTGCATTTAATCCTTGAAGAATTGGTCCAATTGCTTCATATCCACCTAAACGAGCAGCAATTTTATATCCGATATTTCCTGCATCAATATTTGGGAAAATGAATGTATTAACGTTACCTGCAACTTTAGATTCTGGAGCTTTTAACGCTGCAACTTCTGGTGCAACCGCACAGTCAAATTGTAATTCTCCATCAACTGCAAAATCTAATGGCATACGTTTCAAACGTGTTGCAGCCTCATTCACTTTTTTAACACTTTCTCCTTTAGCAGAACCATATGTAGAATAAGATAATAATCCAACACGTGGTTCAATACCAAATTGACGAACTGTATGTGCTGTTTGTAATGCAATTTCTACTAAATCATCTGCACTTGGATCAATATTAATTGAACAATCTCCCATAACTAATTGTTCTTTATCTTTTAATAAAATAAAGCAACTTGAAACAATTGAATTTCCAGGTTTCGTTTTAATTAATTGTAATGCTGGACGAACGGTATCAGCAGTTGAATATGTAGCTCCACCAAGTAAGCCATCGGCACATCCTAATTTTACATACATCGTACCAAAGAAATTTGTTTTTAAACATGCCTCATGTGCTTGTTTTTCATCCATTTTTCCTTTACGCAATTCTACAACTTTTTTTACCATCATATCCATATTTTTATATTCTTTTGGATCTAACATTTCTAATCCTTCTATATCTAAACTTAAAGCTTTCGCAGCTCCCTCAATTTCTGCACGATTTCCCAACAATACAGGAACTAAGATTTCTTCATCATGTAAACGTTTTGCAGCTCTTAAAATACGTTCATCAGAACCTTCTGTAAATACAATACGTGTACCTTTTCCTTTAATTTTTTCGATAAGATTTTTAATCATACAATATCCTCACTTTCCTTTCTAGTATACACAATTTACTTTCATTATACACCTCTTACTTGCATAAAAAAAGGCTTTTTTCACAAATGATTTTTTTCACAAATTCATTTTCATTTTAACATTGTAATTTTACCATTGTTCCTTTATAATTAGATTGTTAGCAGAGTAGATATAGAAGCGTTAAGTACCGATTGAACGGGGAGTTGTCAATTGGGCGAAAAGGAATTCTTGCGGTTTCTATATTGCATCCCGCTGTTGCATATGTGAAATCAAAGATACTTCTTTTCCCTATGCATCAAAGGGAAAGGAGGTATTTTTTTATGAACTTTGCCAATAAAACAAAGAATAATTTTAATCTCTTTAAAGAAAGCCGAAAGGAACTAAAAAAAGTTTCTTCCCTAGTAGGTACATCATTACTTACTGCCCTTAACATTGTTGTAGGATCTTTTTCAATTAAAATCACTCCTATGATTAAAATTGGATTTACAAGTGTAATTGCAGGTGTCTGTGGTATGTATTATGGTCCACTTGCGACTGGATTAGCTGGAGTTATAGCAGATAATTTAAAATTTATGCTATTCCCCGATGGTCCCTACTTCCCTGGTTTTACTTTAAACGAATTTATCACTGGTTTAATTTATGGTTCTTTCTTTTGTAAAAAAGAAATTACATTACCAAGAGTCATGATAGCAAGAGCCTTAGTAACCATTATTGTGAATTTAGGTTTAACTTCTTTATGGTTAAACATTTTATATCAAAATCCTATTTTCACAACCGCACGATTAATTAAGAATATTATCATGTATCCAATTGATGTTGCAATTCTTTATTTCGTTTTAAAAACAGCAAAACGCATCCAAAAATAGGATGCGTTTTTTAATACCAATATTTTCTAATTTCACTTATAAAATATAAAGAACCCGTAATAACAATCACTTTCTTCTTCTTTAACATTGCTTCGAATGCTTTATGATAATCATCCATGATTTTCACATGCTTTCTCTTCTTTACGGCTGATAAATCCATAGAACGACTATTTTCAAAATGTGTAATCGTAATATCTTGTGTAACTGTTTCTAACAAATCCAACATTTCTTCAAATTTTTTATCTTTTAAAGCAGAAAATAAAATTGCAACATTTTTATAATTTTTTAGTGATTCACATAATGCTTTTATACCATCTGGATTATGTGCACCATCAAGAATCACGACTGGATTCTGTTGCATGATTTCAAAACGCCCTTTCCATTCTGCTTGAAATAATCCATCTAATATATGTTGTTGTTCTATCGTTATCCTATTTTTTTCTTTTAACTGTAATACTGTTTCTAAAGCTAACGTAGCATTAGCGATTTGATATACTGCATTACTTTGTAAATGTACATCATATCCTTTGTATAAAAAATGAACTCCATTATCACAATCTATACAAGAAGGGATATGTACTCGATAAAAATTACTCTGATGAATATTTGCTTGATTTAAAAATACATCCAAACATTCTTTTTTTGTTTCTGTAGTAATAACATCCACACCGTTTTTGATAATTCCTGCTTTTTCATATGCTATTTTATCATATGTATCTCCTAACAATTCCATATGATCCATACCAATATTTGTAATAAGCGAAACGCATGGTTGAATAATATTTGTTGCATCTAATCGTCCACCTAATCCAACTTCAAATATTACAAAATCTACATTATGATTTTTAAAATATACACATGCAAGCATCATATCAATTTCAAACATTCCTAAATCCCATTGGATCCAACTACTATAGTATTGTTTACATAATGCTAAGAATTCATCTTCATCGATATTCTCATCATTGATTCGAATACGATCCAAATGTGTAATTAAATATGGAGAAGTAAATGTTCCAACGTTATATCCTGCTTTTTGCAACATAGATCGAATATAATTCGTTGTAGAACCTTTTCCATTTGTTCCTGCAACATGAATACTTTGTAATCCTTTTTCAGGATTTCCAATATGATTCATATAAGACTGAAAATGTGATAATCCATGTCTACGATTTCTACGTTTTTCAATTTTTTGAATCATTTCCATTACTTCTTTTTTCATTTTTATTCCTCGATTTTCCATTGAATTGGTTGGTATCCCATTTCTTCTAATAACCTATTTGTTTGAGAAAACGGTTTACTACCAAAGAAACCATGATATGCAGATAATGGAGATGGATGCGCAGACGTAATAATCTTATGTTGTGGATTGGTAATAAAATCGGCTTTCTTCTTCGCCCAATTTCCCCATAATATAAATACCATTCCTTCTTTACGATCATTTAACATTTGAATCACTGTATCGGTAAACGTTTCCCATCCTTTCTTTTGATGAGAACCTGCTTTTCCACATTCTACACTCAAAACTGCATTCATCATAAATACCCCCTGTTTTGCCCAATCTATCAAATATCCATGGCTTGGCATATCAATGTCTAAATCGCTTTTTAATTCCTTATAAATATTTTTTAAACTGGGTGGTAATTTTACCCCTTTTCGTACAGAAAAACATAATCCATGTGCTTGATTTGGTTGATGATAAGGATCTTGTCCTAAAATCACTACTTTTATATCTTTATAAGGACACACTTTAAAACATGTAAATAAATCTTCTTTTAGAGGAAATATTGTTTTGGACGCATATTCTTCATCTAAAAATTTCATAAGTTTTTGATAATATTCTTTTTGTTGTTCTTGTTCAAACAGTTCTTCCCATGTATTCATATTTTCACCTTCTAGTATTAACTTACATCATGATATTCATTATATCATATAAGATAGATATTCTATATCTTACAATTTCTTAACATTTTTAAAATCTATATAAAACTATGTTACACTTTTAATAGGTGATTTATATGGTAAAAAAGAATACAAAAATAGGTTATTTACTAGAGCATTTAACACCAAATAATTTGTGGAATCAAATTTTCTCATTTAAAACAGTCTTATTATGTTGTATTTTTATTGGAATAATAATTCTGATCTTATTAAAATTTTTATATTGAAATGATAAAAATATAGTCTATTTTCAATACCATTGATTGTGCTATAATATTATTATGGAGGTTTTTTATGGAAAAATCAAAAATAAAAAAGTCGATTATTTTAAGTGGATTAATTGGAACTGGGGGATTCTTCTTCGCTAAATTAATTAGCTTATTATATGTCATCCCCTTGTCAACAATTTTAGGTTCCAATACTTATACGGCTTATTATGGTACAGCTTATCGTATCTATAGTTATTTTCTAAATATATTTAGTGCTGGTTTTCCTCTTGCCGTAGCTACCTTAGTAGCTAAGTATTCCACATTGCAAGATGCAAAAACAGTTCTATTAATTAAAAAGATTTCAATTGCATTCTTATCTTTAACTGGATTTGTAGGAATGATTTTATTTATATCTTTATCTGGGGTTTTATCTCCTATCATGGCAAGTACCCATAATCCAGAAAACATCAAAGTGATGCAGACTGTTCTCATTATTCTTGGTTTTGCAATCTTCTTTGTTCCTGTTTTATCTGCATATCGTGGATATATACAAGGTCGCAAAGAGATTGGAGAATATGCATTTTCCCAAACATTTGAACAAATCTTTCGAGTTGGCTTTTTGCTAATTACCTCTTGTTTTTTAGTCTATGGTTTAGGTTGGAAACGAAAATGGGCACTTTATGCCTCTGTTTCTTCTACGGTAATTGCTGCAATTATTGGATTAATACAAATTATTATTTATGATAAAAAACATTCCAAACAGTTAATCGAAGATGCACGTAAACAAGAAACTCATATACTTTCATTTCGACCTTTATTTAAAGAATTTATTTTAATTGCAATTCCTTATTTAATCGTTGCAGTACTTGGATATAGTGATGATATCTTTAATTCTATTCTATTACCCTTAGGGTTAAAAAGTGGGTTCTATTCACTAGAACAAATTGATACCATTACAACAGCATTTAATTTTTCTGGTACAAAAATCCTTGCAATTCCAATGATTTTAGCTCCTGGATTTATTTCTGCAATAATTCCACACATTTCAAGCGCATTAACTGAAAAAAATCTAAAATTAGTTCGCAAGAATATTATTGATTGCTTAGACATTATTTTATATTTAAGTCTTCCAATCTGTTTCTGTATTTTTTTATATGCTGGTCCAATCATCTATACTTTATTTAATCCAAGCGATATTACATTAAGCACAAGTGTGTTGGAATGGCTATCTATTGAAGCTTTATTTAGTACGATTATGCCAGTCATTGTCAATATTATGATGACTCTAAAATTGCGTAAATCCGTACTTAGAAAATTAGTTGTTTCTACCGCAATCAAAGGAATTACTATGGTACCTTTAATGAATCTATTAGGATTTAAAGGAGCAGTCGTTGCATCCTTACTCAATTCCCTTTATTTAGTTTGTTCTTGTTTAAAAGATATGCATAAGAAATTCAATATATCTTTTAAAGCAACCATTCATAAAATATTATTAATCATTATTTCAATTTTAGGTTTATGGATTACTTCTTATCTATTAACCAAATTAGGAATCGGCGGTATCCATGGTTCTCGTATTATTTGCCTTGTTAAAATGGGAATCAATGGTCTAGTTAGTATGGCTGTATATGTAGGATTAACCATCTTTTTTCAAATTCCTCAATGTATTTTCCATATTGATTTACCATTTAAAAAGAAATCCCATACTAAAAAATCTTAATATATATAGATCCGTTGGTAAAAATTTACTGACGGTTTTTATTTAACTCATCAATTGATTGATCACTGCAAATATAATTTTGTAATATAGAAGCAAATTCACTACACTTATATACATTTTGTTGTAACCATTCACTTTCTTTTAACCATATTCCATTATCAAATAATTCGGATTGATTCATCGTTTGAATTAATTCTTTTTTTCCATAATCGTAAATATCGAAATCTTCAATATCTTCCGATTGTATGATAGGTACTTTAATATTTAAATCTAATAAGCATTGGATTCCTTCTTTTGAGCGTGCTAATTTTAAGAATTGTTTCGCTAATGTATTATTATCACAATGATCATATACAACAAATCCATAAGTTTTTATAGGAAGTGGTAAAGTTTTGTGTTTCCAAGTAGGAAGTGATTGAAAATGTAACTTTCCTTCTTGATAACTTTTACTTCGTTCAAATCCATCTTCAGTATATAACAATCCACATATATAGGGTTCAATTTCATAGAATATATGATTATATTCCGAATTTTGTTTCGTATTTAATCGTTGAATAAATTTTTTATATTGTTTCATTCTTCGTTTTATTTTATAGTTCTTTGCAAATTTAGATTCGAAAACTGAATGAAAAAAAGGATAAATATTATAATCCAAATAATTGGTATAATATGGAATTTGTTTTTCAACTATTTGTTCAAATGTTACAATTGCTTTTTGATGATATTTTTGTTGTAATTGGTCTTCTCTATAACAAAAAACATACCCTTTTGATATCATTGGAGTAAATT
This sequence comes from Longicatena sp., assembly GCA_029258245.1. Lineage (GTDB taxonomy): Bacteria > Bacillota_I > Bacilli_A > Erysipelotrichales > Erysipelotrichaceae > Longicatena_A. Next base: position 14,242 of record JARHZK010000173.1, read on the forward strand.
TATCTTTTAATTCATGATGTATAAGATGTTTTGGAATATTATAATCATGGGATATATGATAAGATTGCAAATGTTTTTGTTTCTTTATGGCAGATGTGTCATCAATCCATTGTATATCAACGTCTTCTTGAATCTGGTCTACAAAATGAATTGCATTTTTATCTTTTGCATATGTTTGATTCCATAACTGTTGTAAAGATTTTTCATACTGCTTATTTTCTATATAAATAGTTATCCCTTCCTTATTTTCTGTAGCATCTTTACTACACACACTACATCCACATAATAGAATACTAATAAGAAAACAATATATTAGCTTTTTCATTCTCTCACCCATTCCAAGTATAGTGGTTTTAGAATTCATATTATGTCGATATAGCTCTCTTCACCATTAAGTTTTTTCTTTAGATTTATGGAGAAATATTTGCTTTTCCTATAAGGTGTACTATACTATATTTATAAACCTTAAGGAGGAGTTTGATGAAACATATAATACATCTATATTACACATTAAAAAAACAAGAGAACCTCCATCATAATGATATTTTTAATTATGTTATACCTGATGCATGGAATACATACGGTTATTCAGATAAGAGAAAACTTCGTAGTGGAGAAATCATCGTAAATCCATATAGTTTCTATTTATACACACTACATAATATCCTTTTTGATCATAACAACCAAATAAAAAAAGCGATTCCTTTCGTTGATGAAAAAAAGGCAAAAAGAACTTGGTTAAAAAAAGCAAATGTTTATTCTCTAATGATTCGCAGTGCAACTGCGTGGGACCATGACCGTGATAATCGATTAACAAAAGATAATATATATCATTTAAATGATAATGGAACATTTTTTAAGAGTATTCTACTGATTCCACACTTAAAAAGAATGGGAATTAATACGATTTTATTACATCAACCTTTTGCATTATGCAAGACCTACAAAAAATTCGCATATGCGGATAAGGAAAGTGTAATAAACTTTACAAAACTAGATGAAAATTTAAAAGATTCTTTAATCCCTGAATTAAATGTAGAAGAACAATGCCTTGCATTTATAGAAGCATGTCATCTATACGGAATACGAATTATATTAGAATTTTGCCCAGGAAAAATTGCAAGATACAATGATTATGTATTAGAACATCCAGAATGGTTTTATTGGATTAACAAAGAAGATTTACGAAAGTACCATGCACCAATTTGTCCAAGTCTTCCACACAACACCATTCCACATACTTATACATTAAAAGATTTGTATCATAGTGAAGATGTTATGGAGCATATTTCTTCATTTCAATATGCTCCAACTTCTCATAAAACACTGCTAGACCATGAAATAGATGAAAATTTAACAATTGCACCTTTATTTTCTGATCAAATCAATGCAAATTTAACAATTGATGAAGATAGTACAATTTTTAATTATTTTGAAGATAGAAGCTCTCATACACCAAAAAATAGTATTTCTAAGAAACAAGCTCCTTATCTTTTACATGATACAATACGCCAAGATTTACATCCTGGGAAGATCATTCAACAATCTTTATGGGATATGATCCATTCATGTGTATCTTGGTATATTTCTTATTTGCATGTGGATGGAATCCACATTGAAAAAACTTTTTTACTTCCAGAAAAATTACAAAAAGAAATTGCAAAAAATGCTCATAAACAAAACTCTCATATTGCAATGATTGCTGAAGATACTAACATTGAAAATAGTAATGCGTGGATTCATAAAGGATATGATGCAATTAGTGGAAATAGTGGTTATGAAGAAAGCAATATATCGAATTTTAATTTTCATACATTTGCTTATCGCTTAAAAGATAATCCATGCCCAATGTTTGCTGCCAGTGAGTTTTTTGATGCTAAGCGTATTGCATCATTAGAACATGGAAAAACATTATCCATTATGTTACATGTAATGAATCAATTTTTACCAAACGGTATCCCCTTGGCTTTAAATGGTTTTGAATGTTTTGATGTACAGCCTATGCAATTAAGTGAATATGGAGATCAAAAATACGTAATGTCCTTGCCAAAATCGGATCTTCGTTATCAACGACAAGCTTATCTAGATGAATATTATTTTGATTATTGTTCTAAAGATTTAAATATATTACCCTTTTTATTAGAAAAATGTCATCAAATTCGAGATACTTATATAGGTGCAATTACAAATATAGATTCATGTGTTCCTGTTTGGTTCGATTCACCAAAAGATTTTGGAATTGGATATAGTTTTATTTTAGAAAATCAGGCTCTTATGGTTATTTGTAATACAAATATCGCAAATTCCTGTGATTTACATATTCATACCGAAAATTTATATGCTGAATTACCCTTTTCTGTAAATGCGATATATCAAATATTTTCTACACAAGATTCTTATCGCCATGATGTTAAACAAGATGAATTTAAAAATCTATCTTTGCACTTTGCCCCTGGAGAAGTCAAATTCATTGAGTTCAAACCAAACTAAAACTTAAAGTAGAATCTATATCTTCTACTTTGTTTATCACCATAAGTAAGATATAATACTTATGGTGATAAACATGTATAGATTAAAAGAAGATCATGAATATGAAATAGAAATTAAAAAAAGTCGTTTTATTTGCTACCTTCATCGTACTTCAAATGAAGAAGATGCAAAAGATTTTGTTTTAGAAATAAAAAAAGAACATCCAAATGCCACACATCACTGTTATGCCTTTGTCATTGGAGAACACAATGAAATTCAACGAAGCAACGATGATGGTGAACCAGCAGGTACTGCAGGAGTTCCAATGTTAGAATGTTTAATGAAACATCAAATGCAAGATATTGTAGCTGTTGTTGTACGTTATTTTGGAGGAATTAAACTTGGAGCTGGCGGACTTATTCGCGCTTATGCTAAAAGCGTATCGAGTGGATTACAAACAGCTCATATTACTAAAAAACAAAAAATGTTGGAATACTTTATTCAATTTCCATATCACCATATTGGAAAAATAGATTATTTATTCCGATCCAATAATATTGATATTTTAGATAAACACTACGGAGAAAATGTTTCCTATACGTTTTTAACAAAAACACCTCTTGATAATGAAATATCTGAAATCACTAATGGTTCCAATCTTCCTGAATTCCAAAAAGAATGCATTGTAGATGTAGACATTACCATTGAAGATAATGAAATATAACGCAAGTTATATTTTTTTATTTAAAAAGTACTCCATTACATTTACTATATACTTCCATAAAATGTAATAAAAACTTTTGCGCTAAAGAGCCTTGCGCAATTGCTACTTGTGCTTCTTTAAATGTATACCATTGTGCATGATCAATTTCCCAATCAGAAACATGCTCTAATGATGTATCATCTAATAAAACTACAAAATTTAACATTAATGTATTTGTTTTTTCATAATACTCACTTTTTAAAAAACGATATTTTTCTACTTTTCTACCTATTTCTTCCATCATTTCCCTATGAATCGTTTCTTCAACGCTTTCTTTTTGATTTACATATCCTGCAACAAATATATTTCGTTTTTTATTATATTGTTGAATCAATAAAATCTGTTTTTCATCGGGTGATAGTGCAATTAAAGATACTGCAACATTAAAGGTTGGAAACCTATATGCTTGACATTTTGGACAAAATGGTATATTTCCTTCATATTCTAACGCTTTTAAAACTAATTTAGTTCCGCATTTACTACAATATTTCATACAATTCCTTCTTTCTATCTTTCCCATTATAACAAAAGAAACCTCTCTTGAGGTTTCTTTATTTATATTTTCTTGCTAATTTCCATAACTCACTATAAGAAATAAAACCAATTGCATCACACTTTTCTTTCGCTACCTGTCTTTGTTTTTTTACATTTTCTTCATGAATATGATGTAACGTATTTTTATCCATCATATATTGTACATACGTAAATTTTTTTAATAAAAACCAAGTAGCAATAATTTTATTAATTTCCATCATACTATCTTCACTATTTTGTAAAAGTTCTTTCAAATGCTCTTGTTGATATAATCCCATGTTATTTGCTAATAGATACATTTCATCATAACTCTGAAACATTTTATGATCCAATCTTCTCTGCACAATTCCTGCTTTTAAATGATCTTCAAAAAATTCTTTTACACTCTCTAACATTCTTGGAATACTATCTTTATTCACACTCAATGTAATAATTTCATTTCTTGTACCTTCATATTCATTTTCAGGCTCACTAATTATATAATATAGTGATTTTGCAATAATATATTCTTCTCTATCTCCAATTGTTAAAATAACTGCTTTTTGAAAACCTTGAAAATTCCCATAAACAATATACGGTATATAAATCGTTCCCTGCGGTAATTTAAATGCATCTTTGTATCGAATAATTTGATTTGCAATTGCTTCTTTATTTATATTTAGATGTAAATTTTCTACAATTTTTAAATTTTCATCTTCATCAAATAAAGCTTTTAAAATTTTATAAATGTCCTTTTTTTCCTCATCTTCTTCAATCATCGCAAGAAAATCCTCTAAATATCCATTAAAAGCACAAGTATTTTTTTCATCCGTTCGCATATCTTTAATTTCATTTAAAATATCATAAATAGCCATAATCTTCCTCCTTCCTAAAACATTTCCTTACTCTATCCCTCATTATATTATGAATTAAGGCTTTTTTATATTCATTATGATTTTCTATCTATACACTAATTTTACAACGTTTTTATTATTTTTCAATATAGATTTAAGCGTTTTCATTTTATTTTACGGTTTTTTCATACTTTTCTATTCTTGTCACAATCATAAATTTAAAAAAAATTATTTACGAATACTAAATCAACCTTTAAAATATACTTATCTAATAGAAAAAGGGTGAAATTATGAAAGAAGAACTATTATTGTCTTTATTAGAAACTAATGCACGCTATGATACCAAGGATTTAGCAGATGTTCTATTAGCTGATGAAGATAGTGTCATTCATTCAATGAATGAATTAGAAAAGAAAAAAGTAATTTGTGGATATCATACAATTATTAATTGGGATAAAACAAATTCTCATAAAGTAATGGCTTTAATTGAAGTTGAGGTTTCTCCAGAAAGAGATTATGGATATGATCGCATCGCGAAAAATATATATCGTTTTCCAGAAGTAGACACAATGTATTTAATGAGCGGAAAAAGTGAATTTATTGTTATTATTTACGGAAAAACAATGCAAGAAATTGCAAATTTTGTAGGCTCTAAACTAGCCACTACAGATCATGTTACATCTACCTCTACATTCTTTGTTTTAAAAGAGTATAAAATTAATGGCGTTATTCTTGATGAAGATGAAAAAGTTGAAGATCGATTGGTTGTGACTCCATAATGAATTACGAAAATTATTTAAGTGATACTGTAAAAACAATTAAACCGAGTGGTATTCGTAAATTTTTTGATTTAGCAAATGAAATGGAAGGTGTTATATCACTTGGGGTTGGAGAACCTGATTTTGATACTCCCTGGTCCATTTGTGAAGCTGGAATCTACTCTATTGAGCAAGGAAAAACACACTATACCGCAAACCAAGGTTTACTTGCATTACGAAAAGAAATATGTAATTATCAAAAACGCCGTTTTCATATAGAATATGATCCGATTAAAAATGTAATTGTTACTGTTGGTGGTAGTGAAGCTATTGATATTGCGATGCGTGCGATTGCAAATGAGGGTGACGAAATTATTTTAATGGAACCAAGTTATGTTGCTTATACTCCAAGTGTGCAATTAGCAAAGGCTACGCCTGTTTATATTAAACTAGAAGAAAAAGATCAATTCAAACTAACTCCAGAAAAATTAGAAGCTGCAATTACTCCAAAAACAAAAGCAATGTTAATTAACTTTCCAAGTAATCCAACAGGAGGAGTAATGACAAAAGAGGATTATGAAAAATTAGTTCCTATTATAAAAAAGCATAATTTAATTGTATTGAGTGATGAAATTTATGCTGAATTATCTTATGATGATAGTTTTTATTCTTTAGCAAATTTTGATGAGATTAAAGATCAAATAATTATTATAAGTGGTTTTTCAAAAGCATACGCTATGACTGGTTGGAGACTTGGCTATGTTCTTGCGAACCCAACCTTTACAACTGCCATGAATAAAATTCATCAATATATTATTATGTCAGCACCAACTGCTGCACAATATGCAGCAATCGAAGCATTAAAAAACGGAGATTATCATGTTGAAGAAATGCGAAAATCTTATCTTGCAAGAAGAAATTTTATTACACGTGGATGTAATAAAATTGGTCTAACAACCCATCTTCCTCAAGGTGCCTTCTATATTTTTCCAGATATTCGTTGTACAGGTTTAACAAGCGATGAATTTTGTGAACGTTTATTAAAAGAGGAAAAAGTGGCCTGTGTTCCTGGCACTGCTTTTGGAGAAGCAGGAGAAGGTTTTATTCGTATTTCCTATGCATATAGCATTGAACATATCAAAGAAGCTTTAAAACGAATGGAACACTTCTTAAAACAATTTCAATAAACAAAAAAACAATTCTAGATTTTATATTCTAGAATTGTTTTTTTATTACATCGTTTTTAAAATATCGATATAGACTATCTTTCACTAATATTCTATTCCTTTGCTTTTTGAATCTTTAATTTTTTTCCTTTAATTGTTTTCTTTTGTAATGCTTTTAAAACAAACATTCCTTTATTATTCAAAATATCCACATAAGACTGATGGTCCTGTACTTGAATAACTCCAATATCTTGTGCACATACACCATCAATTTCACATATCGCCCCAACAATATCTCCAGCGCGAATTTTTTTATTTTTTCCACCATTCATATATATTTTTAATGTATCCTCATGAATTTCTTTTCCTTTTTCCTCACGAATCATAAACGGTTTTGTTAAAGGAGAAATAGTTGTTTCATTTACATCTACTTGATCAATTTCATTACGATTTCTAATATCTAATGAATATCCTAAATACTCTTCAAGTTCTTGCTTTCTTTGTCCATCATATTCATTTAAGAACGTTATCGCAACACCTGTTGATGTTTGTCGACCAGTTCGTCCAATACGATGTAAATATGTTTCTTTTTGATTTGGCATATCATAATTTATAATATGCGTAATATTTTGAACGTCAATTCCTCTAGCTGCAACATCGGTTGCTACAAGAATTCTGATTTCCCCTCTTTTAAAATCTTTCATATTTTCAATACGATCTTCTTGTAACATTCCACCATGAATTTTATCCACACACATATTTAATTCATACAATTCATCACAAATCATTTTTACATGTTCTTGTGTTCTTGCGAAAATGATACATGATTCAGGAGCTTCTTTACATAATAATTTTATTAAGAATATAAGTTTATCTTTTTCTTTCATTTGATATGCGTAATGTGTAATTGCTTTATTTACAGTTGTTTCTTCTGATAAAGTAATCACAGTTTCATCTTGCATAAAATTTTTTGCTAATTCTCGAATTGGTTCTGGCATAGTCGCTGAAAATAAGCAAGTAGTATGATTCGTTGGCAAATAGGAAAATATCTTCTTCACACTTTCAATAAATCCCATATTTAACATTTCATCTGCCTCATCCAATACAATATAACGTAATTGATCTGTTCGTAATGTTTCTCTTTCTAAATGATCTAAAACCCTACCTGGTGTTCCAACAACAATATGACATCTTTGTTTTAAATCTTGTATTTGAAATTTATATGGTTGTTTTCCAAATACCGCAACAGTTTTCAATCGACGATATGCGCTGATATTATCAAAATCTTCTTTTATTTGTAATGCTAATTCTCTTGTCGGTGTTAATATCAATGCCTGTGGACTTCTTTCATTCCATTCTACCTTTTGAATAATTGGAATCGCAAAGGATGCAGTTTTCCCACTTCCTGTACGAGAACGTACAATGACATCTTTTTCCTTTAAAATTTCAGGGATCACTTTTTCTTGTACTGGCAATGCTTCATTATAGTGCAACTTTTGTAATGCCTTTAGAATTTCTTGATCTAAACCTAATTGACTAAATTTCATACCTTCACCTCTTGTTTTCGAAATGCTTTTTTTCTTAATACTACATAACATATGAAATGTGCTGTAAATGTTAAAATCCATGATATTGGATAAGAAATATATAATGTAAATAGTGAATGTTCAACTTTAAAAATGGTAAATATCCAAATTACGCGGAATACACATGCTCCAAGTAACGAAACAATCATTGGCATGATAGAATATCCAATTCCTCTTAAACTTCCTACAAATACATCCATAATACCACATAAAAAATAACATGCACTTACAACACTTAATCTTGTAATTCCATATTGAATTACCTCTTCATTTGAAGAATAAATACTTAATAAAGGATGCCCAAATAAATATGCTCCAACCCCCATCACAAGACCTACAACACTTACAATACCCAAACATTGTAATAATATTTTGTCTACTCTGCGATATTCTTTTGCACCATAATTTTGACTCGTAAAACTTAATGATGTTTGATAAACAGCATTCATGGATGTATAAACAAAACCTTCTATATTACTCGCAGCAGTATTTCCAGCCATCGCAACAGATCCAAATGAATTAATTGAAGATTGAATCAATACATTTGAAATACTAAAAATAATACCTTGAATACCTGCAGGAATTCCAATTTTCAACATTTCTACAAATTTATCTTTATAAAATTTTAATTCTTTCAATTTAATATGTAAAACACCTTCCGATTGTTCTAAACACAATAAAATTAAAATTGCTGAAATCCATTCTGAAATAATTGTTGCTAGAGCAACACCTGCTACCCCCATATCTAATTTAATGACAAAAAATAAATTAAATATAACATTAATAATTCCCGCAACTGTTAAAAAATATAACGGTCTTTTCGTATCTCCAAGTGCCCGCAATAAAGATGCCCCAAAGTTATAAATCATTAATGCTGGCATACCTACAAAATAAATACGCATATATAATACAGATAGATGTAATACATCTGCTGGTGTTCCCATCATTTCTAATAACGGTTTTGCTAACACAACACCTGCAACAATCATGATACAACCGCCAACTGCTGCCGTAACCATGGCTGTATTTACACTTTCTGAAGCACTTTTATAGTCTTGAGCACCATAGTATCTTCCCACCAATACATTTGCTCCAACCGATATTCCTACAAATAAATTAATCAATAAATTTATTAAAGAACTCGTAGATCCTACCGCTGCCAATGCATGACTCCCTGAAAATCTTCCTACTACAATAATATCTGCAGCATTAAATAAAAGCTGTAAAACGCCAGATAATATTAATGGAATAGCAAATAAAATCAAACGAGAAAATAATGGACCATGACACATGTCAATTTCATAACTCTTCCGCATCTCAAACACCCCTTTTAAATTCCTATCTATTATATCAATTTTCTATTACATAATAAATTATTAAATAAAAAAAGACAGATGTATTTATTCACCTGTCCAAAATTTACATAATCCTAATTTGCTTCTTTTGGTAAAATTAAATTTAAAATAATTCCAACTAAAGCAGATAATGCAGTACCTGATAAAGTCATAAAATTTCCAATTGGAAGAATTGCTCCACCAAGACCAATTACTAACATAGCAGAAGCAATAACTAAATTACGTTGTTTTCCAAAATCAACTTTATTATCAACTAAAACACGTAAACCATTACTTGCGATTACACCATATAATAGAATACTCATTCCACCTAATACACAACCTGGAATTGTAGAAATAAAAGCAGATACTTTTCCAATACATGATAATAAAATAGCGATAACAGCAGCTCCTGCAGTTACGTATACACTACTAATTTTCGTCATCCCAATAACACCTGTATTTTCACCATAGGTAGTATTTGCAGGTCCACCTAAGAAAGCAGAAACAGCAGTTGCAATACCATCTCCTAATAATGTACGTTCAAGTCCTGGATCTTTTAAGAAATTACGACCACAAATTTTACCAAGAACAGTATGATCTCCAATATGTTCAGAAATAGTTACTAATGCAACAGGTAAAATTGCAAAAGTTTCAGGACCAAAATATAAATCATAAGAAGCAAAGTTACCCAACTTAAACGGTAAGATAAATTCCGGCAACGAGAACCAACTTGCTTCTACAACTGGTGCAAAATCAACTAAACCTAGACATACAGAAACAATATATCCAATAATAATTGCCACTAAGAAAGGAATAATTTTCAAAAATCCCTTTGCTTTTGTAGAAATTAATGCAGCAATAATAAATGTTAAAATTGCAACAAACATCGCACGGTGATCTCCACCTTCAATAAACTGTGCATTTTTAACTGCATTTGCAGCAAGTCCTAAACCGATAACCGCAATCATAGGACCAATTACAATTGGAGGTAATAATTTATCAATCCAATCTTTTCCAATAAAACGAACAATAATAGAAACCACTACATAAATTAAACCAACAAGCATTAATCCTGTTTGTGCAGCAGCAATATTTCCCCCCATTGCTTCAATCGCAATTACAACCGCAGAAATATAAGCAAATGAACTTCCTAAATAAACAGGTACTTTTCCTTTTGTAATCCATGTATAAATCAATGTTCCTAATCCACTCGCAAACAATGCAACAGATACAGGTAATCCTGTCAAAGCAGGAACTAAAATTGTTGCCCCAAACATTGCAAAAACATGCTGAAAACTTAAAAACAACCATTGTAATGGCTCTGGTTTATCATGAATATCCAAAATCATCTCTGCATTATGATCCTCTGAATATTCATTTTCATCCAATACTAAAGACATATCTTTCACTTCTTCGTCATAAAAATGTTTCTTCATCATAAACTCCTTTTCATTTATTAAATTCAAACATTACCTGTTTAAATTCACCTGCAATAGTATATCATAAATATATAAATTTATTCTATACTTTATTTATAATTCATACACATCATCTTGTATATTACATCTACAAAAAAAGCTATGAAATAAATTCATAACTTAATATCAATCATATTTATAAAAATCCATATGGTAACAAAACGACCTACAGCAAAACCACGTACACCGCCTTGTCTTAGT
>JARHZK010000224.1 GCA_029258245.1 Longicatena sp.
GTGTCGTCATGAACGCCCACAAAAGGGAAGAATGAGAATTTTTAATCAGTTTGGCGTAGAAGTTATAGGTGCAAAAAGTCCATTGTTAGATGTAGAAACAATTGCATTGGGTTGGAGTTTTGTGTCGGCATTAGGATTAAAAGATATGAAAGTTCTAATTAATACTTTGGGTGATGATGAATCACGCGCCGCATATCGAGAAGCATTAAAAGAACATTTTAAAAATGATATTGATACAATGTGTCCAGATTGTAAACGTCGTTATGAACAAAACCCGTTACGTATTTTAGATTGTAAAGTAGATCATGATAAAGATATTATGAAATCAGCACCAAAAATGGAAGATTACTTAAATGAAATAAGTAGACAGTACTTTCAAGAAGTATTAGATGGGTTAGATATGTTAGGTATTCCATACGAAGTAGATGATCGATTGGTTCGTGGATTAGACTACTATACGCATACAGTATTTGAAGTTGTATCTGTAAATAAAGAAATGGGTGCACAATCAACGGTATTTGCAGGCGGAAGATATGATGGATTAGTTGAATATTTTGGTGGTCCAGAAAACATGAGTGGTATTGGATGGGCAATGGGACTTGAACGTTTAATTATTGCTTGTGAAGCGGAAGGAATTCAATTAGCAGATGAAAACAGTTTAGACGCATATGTTTTATGCTTGTCAGATAAAGTTAGAAAAGAAGTACTAAGAATTGTTACTGAACTTCGTGCTAACGGTTATCGTACAGATACAGATTATTTAGGAAGAAGTTATAAAGCACAGTTTAAAACAGTGGATCGTAAACATGCAAGATGTGCGATCCTTGTAGGGGATCAAGATATTGAAAATGGTACAGTGTTAATCAAAGATGTAAAAAACCAGGAAAAATATACAGTTGCTTTAGATGAAATCGTAAATAAAATAGATGAGATTTTCAATAATGAAGAATAGGGGATATGAAATATGAATAGAACACATACAAATGGAGAACTTCGTTTAAGTGATGCTGGAAAAACAGTAACATTACTTGGATGGGTTGCAAAAAGACGTAATTTTGGATCATTAGTATTTATTGATTTAAGAGATCGTACAGGTATTACACAATTAGTTTTTGATGAAACAATTTCTGAACAAATTAAAGATGTTCGTAATGAGTATATTATTGAAGTAACTGGAGAAGTATCTGAAAGAAAAGATAAGAATCCAAAACTTCCAACTGGAGATATTGAAATTAAAGTGACTCAAGTTGAAATCATTAATAGTGCGGCAACAACTCCAATTATTGTTGCGGATGAAACAGATGCATTAGAAGATACAAGATTAAAATATCGTTATTTAGATTTGCGTCGTCCTGTGATGCAAAAAAAATTAATGATGCGTCATAAAATCACACATAGTATGCGTGAATATTTAGATAGTAAAGATTTTGTTGAAATTGAAACACCAATGTTAGGAAGAAGTACTCCAGAAGGAGCTCGTGATTATTTGGTTCCAAGTCGTGTACATCCAGGAAGTTTTTATGCACTACCTCAATCACCACAGTTATATAAACAATTATTGATGGTATCTGGATTTGAACGTTACTATCAATTTGCTAGATGTTTTCGTGATGAAGATCTACGTGCAGACCGTCAAACAGATTTTACACAAGTGGACTTAGAAACTAGTTTTTTAAGTGATGTGGAAATTCAAACAATGATGGAAGAAATGTTACAAAAATTGATGAAAGATGTAAAAGGTTTAGATATTGAAATTCCATTTGCAAGATTAACTTGGGAAGATGCGATGAATCGCTATGGTAGTGATAAACCAGATAATCGTTTTGGTATGGAATTACAAGAAATTACAGATGTATTTACAAATTGTGGGTTTAAAGTGTTCACAGATTGTATTGCAAATAAAGGGAGCATCAAAGCGATTGTTGTACCAGAAAAAGCAAGCATGACTAGAAAAGAAATTGATAAAGTTACAGAACTTGCTAAGAAAAATGGAGCTAAAGGATTAGTTACATTAAAATATATGAATCATGAATTAAGTGGTTCTATTGTGAAATTCTTAAGTGAAGAAGAAATCTCAAATTTAGTAGAAAAATTATCATTAAAAGAAAATGATTTGATTTGTATTGTATCAGATAAATGGAAAACAACATGTGATGTATTAGGTACATTACGTAATCATTTTGGTGCAGAACTTGGATGGAAGAAAAAAGATGAGTTCTCATTTTTGTGGGTTACAGATTTCCCAATGTTTGAATATAGTGAAGAAGATCAAAGATGGTATGCAATGCATCATCCATTCACACGTCCTAAAGACGAAGATATGCAATATATTGATACAGATCCAGGAAAAGTGCATGCAATTGCTTATGATATTGTCTTAAATGGTTATGAACTTGGTGGTGGATCATTACGTATTTATGATGGTGCAATGCAAGATAAAATGTTTGAAGTATTAGGGTTTACAGAAGAAAAAATTCAACAAAACTTTGGTTGGTTTGTTGATGCTTTAAAATACGGAACACCTCCTCATGGTGGATTGGCGTTTGGCTTAGATCGAATCGCAATGATTTTATCAGAGAGTGATTCTATTCGTGATGTTATTGCGTTCCCTAAAAATGCAAATGCGAAATGTCCAATGAGCGATGCACCGACAGAGGTTGATGGGGCACAATTAGAAGAATTACATATTTCAATTAAAGAATAATAAAAGAAAGTTGTTTATGTTAAAGAGAACTTAATTCTCTAATTATTAAGGATTGATTTCTATATAGAACAGGAATTGATCCTTTTATTTTACAATTTTAAGGATTTAACAAAAGAGGAATGAAACAATTGTACATGCATATTGTGTCTTGAAAAAAACATATAAATTAATACATTACAATTTTCTTTTTTTGGAACGAGAAAAAAAAGAAAGTCAAGGGTATATTTTTAAAAGTTTTTTGGTATACTATTAGTGTCTGAAAGGTATAAATTTTTCCTACACTTAGAGATAAGGGAGATCGGATGTTGTTTGATGGTGTTGAATACTTGCTACGCGTGAGGATCCTAATATCTAACACAGATCACCCACCTGTATATACAGGGAAAGATCTCTCCTTTCAGACTTTAAATTTATTGTTGCAGATGGTTTACCATCTGTTTTTTATTTATGATATACTTATAGTTGTAAAGGGGAGAGTACATATGGATTATAAAACACAATTTATTGAATTATATAAACAACATATTCATCGAGAAGGCAGTGACAAATTATTAGATTATTTAATGAATCAAAGTGATTTTTTTTCAGCGCCTGCAAGCACAAGATTTCATGGTTCATATCCACAAGGTTTAGTAGAACATAGTTTACATGTTTATGAATGTTTAAAGGCATATGTTGAAAGAGAACGGTGTAAAGATGTTTA
>JARHZK010000022.1 GCA_029258245.1 Longicatena sp.
TCGTGGATCAAATACATAATTATAATCACAAATAATGACATCTGCATATAAACTAGCATCTAAACTTAATTCAAATGGACAAATGGTATATTTCGTAGCAATGGAACAAATAACATCTTTAATCATAAAATCTTTTGATGTTAAAAGTTCATAAAGAGCTTGTTTATTTCGATTATAGTACCCTTTAGCATAGGGACAATGTTTTGGATCACACTTGCGTTCTTCTAGAAAACATATTTTATCTTTTGCAGTAATATGTACAGTTTTAAAAGAAACATCTTGTGATTGGATAAGCAAAATTGTATCACAGGCAACTTTAGCAGTAATATTTTTAGCACATAGATAAAAAATTTTATCTATTTTGTTTTCTCCAATTGCCTTTAAAGAAGGAAAAAGGGTGGAAATTGTTTTTCCTATACCTGTAGGAGCCTGTACAAATAATGTTTTTTTATCTAGAATTGTTTTATATACTGCTGCAGCAAACTGATGTTGTCCTTGTCGATATTGAGGAAAGGGAAATCGTAAAGATTTTAAAGTTTTTGAACTTGTAATACGTAAGTTTTGGGATAATTTTGCCCATTTTAAATATTGCATTAAAAAGTCCATATAAAAATTTTTTAATTGATGAAAGGATAGTTGCCGTTGAAATTGTTTAGTTGTATTTGTTTCGATTTGATAATAAGTTAATTGAATAGTTAATTCTTCAAGATTTTGTTGATCTGCATATATATATCCGTAACAGTATGCTTGCGCCCAATGAATAAAGATAGTGTCATCAATTTCGTCATAAGGAATGGCGGTTGTTTTTATTTCATCAATAATAATAGTATTATTTTTATGAAGTATTCGATCTGCTCTTCCATCAATAATAAATGTGATATCATCAATTTGTGTAGTTTGTTTTAAATAGACTTCACATTGATAATCTTCTTTCGATTCCAATTGTAAAAGACGATGAATTTTACTACCTAAATTTGCACGTTCATTATTTTGAGAGGCAGTTTGTAAATCACCAGTTTGGAATAAAAATTCAACAAGTTCACGTACAGATAGACGAAATTGCATAGTTTCACATCCTTTGAGTAAATTTATTTTACTAGAAAAAAGATAAAATACAATGGAAAGTTTAAAAACCTCATGTATAATTAAGGAGTTCAAAGGATTAAAGGAGGTTATACTGATGAGAGAGTTTATTATTCAAGAGAATGATGCAAATCAAAGAGTTGATAAATTTTTACAAAAAACGATACCAGCATTACCAAAAAGTTTGATGTATAAAGCAATTCGAAATAAGAAAATTAAAGTAAATCGAAAACGTTGTGAAATATCACAAAGGCTAGAAGTTGGAGATCATGTTTTATGTTTTTTAGCAGAAGATTTATTTGAAACAAAAATAGATATGAATTTTTTAAAAGTACCAAGTATGATACAGTGCATATATGAAGATGAAGACATTATATTGATTCAAAAACCAAGTGGATTATTGACGCATAAAGATAAAGAAAGTGTACAAGATAATTTACAAGATAGATTTTTACATTATTTATATAATAAAGAAGAATATAATCCAAATGAAAAACAAAGTTTTACACC
>JARHZK010000250.1 GCA_029258245.1 Longicatena sp.
TCCCCTGTTCTTGTATCATCAACTGGATCCATTCCAAACACATTTGGACGAATAGTTGCCATTTGAGGACGAGTATTTGGGCATACAATTGTTCCAAACAAGTTACCTCCAAATGTTGGACGAGTTACCAATAACAAAGCTTCCCCATCATCGACTTTCGTTAAATCCATTTCAATTTTCGTAGCATCTGCTGTTAATCCTGCGTCTAAACGCGCAGCAACTCTAGGTGCTAAATCACGTCCTAATACAGTTGCTCCGGTTAAAAAACTATCTGGTTTAAATGCATTAATGATTTGTGTCAATGCATCAGTGTAAAATTGTGTAGAATATCCTTCCAATAATTCATGATCACAAACGATAACTTTATCAGCGCCATGTGCAATTACATCATTTGCCTGATTTTTGATATTGTGTCCCAATAAAACTCCAACAACCTGGAATTCCATGGAAGGAATTGACGCTACCAATTTTCTAGCTTCAGAAATTAATTCGTATCCAACATTAGCAATTACACCATTTCTTTGCTCAACGAATACGTAAATATCTTTATATCCTTCAAATTTAGACATTATTTTTTCCTCCTATTTTGTAATGATTTGTTTTTCTTTTAATGATTTAGCAATCAATTTTGCCGCCTCTTCTGCAGGTAAATCATAAGTTTCAGTTTCAGCAGTTACATCTTTTGTAAATGTTCTATGAACTTTTGTAGGAGATCCTGCTAAGCCAACTTTTTCACTTGGAATATCAAGGTCTGCAAATGTCATAACTTTTACTTCTTTATTGAAAGAATCTACGATGTCATTACAGTTCATATAACGAGGAGTATTCATTCCACTTAAAGTAGTTAATAAACATGGAAGTTTGATCTCAATAATTTCTTCTGTTTCCTCTAATGACTTACGAACAGTCAATTTATCTTCAGTAACTTTAATAAATTGATCAACATAGGTTACCTGAGGAATATTTAAACGTTCTGCTGTTTGTGGTCCCACTTGAGCAGTATCACCATCAATAGCTTGACGACCTGCAATAATGAAATCATATCCTATTTTTTCGATTGCAGCAGCTAGTGTACTTGATGTTGCACATGTATC
>JARHZK010000252.1 GCA_029258245.1 Longicatena sp.
TGAATGATTATTTAAATGAGTGTAAGTATAGAAAAAGATTAAATTATAATACTATAAGAGCATACACAATTGATTTAATGCAGTTTGCAAGATATGTTGATTATGATTTATTGAATCTTGAGAAAGTTAAAGAATTTGTTTATGAATTAAATAAGAAATATACAAAGTATAGAACAATTAAAAGGAAGATTGCTAGTATTAAAGCATTTTATATGTATTTAGAAGATGAAGAACTAATTGAATTTTCACCATTTCAACGTGTTAAATTTAAAAGTAAAGAACCAAAAGAGTTGCCCAAAATAGTATCAAATGAAATTTTGCATAAAGTATTTGATTATTTATTTGAGATGATTGAAAATTCAAATAACGAATATCAGAAAAGAAAAGCTATACAGGATGCAGCTGTGGTTGAAATGTTATTGTCAATGGGGCTTAGAGTATCAGAATTATGTAATATACAGCTTAATGATATTAATTTAAAAGAAAGAACATTAAAGATTCAAGGAAAGGGATTAAAAGAAAGAATTTTATATATAGGAAATGAGTCACTAATTGATTTATTAAATATGTATTATGAATTTAATATGGAAGTGATCAATGAACAAAACTATTTCTTTGTTAATAAATTTGGAAAAAGGATGACAGAACAATCTGTACGAATTATTTTGAATTCATTAGAGAAAAAACTTAAATTAAGTTCTCATTTAACACCGCATATGTTTAGACATACATTTGCAACAATGTTATTAGACAATGGTGTTGATATAAGATATATTCAAAAGTTTTTAGGTCATAGTTCAATTGCTATAACGCAGATATATACGCATGTTTCCTACGCAAAGCAAAAGGAAATATTAAGTTCAAAAAATCCTTTAAACGAATTTGTTAAATAAAATGAATTAATGTTCAAAGTATAAAGTGCTAGGAAGTGTTGTAATGGACAAATATAGTGTATTGTATGATACTGATTTTACATTTCATTAATAACATAAAAGAAAATATATCGAAGATTTTGGACTTATGTATTGAAACAAAAGTATATGGTATTATTTTTATGGATAGGATTAACGCTTTGTGATGGAAATAGGGAATATTTTTATAAATAGTTATATGATTTATATCTAGAATTAAAGGAAAAATATATTAAACAATATGAATATCAATATGTAGTAATAGTTTTAATAATACGTAATTAATGAACATAATTCATGAATAATGTGAAAAAAAGGAATACTTCATGATAATGAAGCAATATTTATAAACTTTTGAAGAAAAAAATGAGAATGAATAACTAGGATTATTGGATTTAAGTGTTGAATAATTATATATAATATTAGGAGAATGAAAGAATGGAAGATAAGGAAATTTTACTTAGTAATATTAATAAAATTCATACAACTGAATTAGGAGTTAGTAGAATAAAAAGAAATTTAAAAATAAATACAGATGAGGTTGTTGAATATTGTAAAAATAAAGTTTTAAAGAAAGAGTGTAACATTTATAAAAAGGGAAAAAATTGGTATTGTGAAGTTGATCATATTAAAATAACGATTAATTCATATAGTTATACAATTATCACAGCACATATTATAAAAGGATAAATAGGAAGTTGTAGTATGCATTGGCAAAGATTATTTACAATCTATTTTAGGACAATTATTCGATTTAAAGGAAATCATATAACGTATGACGATACAAGAAGTTATCATTTATTATAAAGGTAAAATCATAGATGATCTGTAGGATAATTGGTTCTTATAAAACGAACTGAATTGGTAATTTCAATATGTCTAAAACTACTTATGAAGTATCAATATCAAATAATAAAAAATTTAATTTATATTATATTAAATTAATTTATAATGGGATATTGTAAATAATTGAAGAATGTAGTACAAAAACTTTTTAACAGTTTACATTTGAACATGAATGACTTATAATTTATATGTTAAAGAATATAGAAAAGGAGATTTATTATGGAAATTTCACCATTACAAAAAGTAAGATATGAATATTCACCAAAACTTCCTGGAATGCTAAGACATGGTATTTCAGATATTTGTGTAAAAGAAGGGGAAGAAACACAAAGTGTAGCTGATCAAGAAAAAATTAAAGCACTTTTCCCAAATACATATGGTAAAAAAGAAATCACATTCCAAAAAGGTAAAAATACTTCTGAAGCTAAAAAACAAGTAGTAGGAGTAATCTTATCAGGAGGTCAAGCTCCAGGTGGACATAACGTTATTTGTGGTTTATATGATGCTTTAAAAGCAACAAATGCAGATAATGAACTTTATGGATTTAAAAATGGTCCAAGTGGATTAATTGAAGATGATTATTTAATTTTCAATGATGAATATATCAACCAATATAGAAATACTGGTGGGTTTGATATCATCGGTTCAGGTAGAACAAAACTTGAAACTAATGAACAATTTACAATTGCTGCTGAAGTTTGTAAAAAACATGGTATTACAGCAATTGTTATCATTGGTGGCGATGACTCAAATACAAATGCTGCTGTATTAGCTGAATATTTTGCAGCTCATAATACAGGAGTTCAAGTAATTGGTTGCCCTAAAACAATTGATGGTGACCTTAAAAATGAAGATATCGAATGTTCATTTGGCTTCGATACTGCAACAAAAACATATAGTGAAGTTATTGGTAACATTGAAAGAGATGCTAACTCAGCTAAAAAATATTGGCACTTCATTAAAGTTATGGGACGTTCAGCTTCTCACGTTGCATTAGAATGTGCTCTTGAAACGCAACCAAATATTTGTTTAATTTCAGAAGAAGTTGCAGCTAAGAAAATGTCATTATCTCAAATTGCTGACTATATTGCTGATTCAGTAGCAAACAGAGCTGCTAAAGGTATGAACTTTGGTGTTGCTTTAATTCCAGAAGGTGTAGTTGAATTCGTTCCTGAATTCTCTGTATTAATTTCTGAAATTAATGAATTACTTGCAGGTAGCAAAGCTGATGCATTTAATGCGTTGCCAACATGGAAAGAAAAATATGCATTTATTGAAAATGGTTTAACGAAAGAATCAATGAGCGTATTTGCAATTCTTCCAGAAGGAATCCAACAACAATTATTCTTAGAAAGAGATCCTCACGGAAACGTACAAGTATCTTTAATTGAATCAGAAAAATTATTCTCTGCATTAGTTAAAGACAAATTAGAAGAAAGAAGAAAAGCTGGAACTTACAATGGTAAATTCAATGCATTACATCACTTCTTTGGATATGAAGGAAGATGTGCATTCCCATCTAACTTCGACTCTGATTACTGCTATTCATTAGGATACAATGCATTCATGTTAATTCAATATGGTTATACAGGATATTTATCAAAAGTTTCTAACTTATCGAAACCAGCTAACGAATGGATTGCCGGAGGTATGCCAATCACTAAAATGATGAATATTGAAAGAAGACATGGCGAAGATAAACCAGTTATTAGAAAAGCATTAGTTGAACTTGACGGAAAACCATTCAAATTCTTTGAAGCACATAGGGAAGAATGGGCAAATGAAACTTGTTACTTATATCCAGGAGCAATTCAATATTATGGTCCAACTGAAGTTTGTGATATTACAACAAGAACATTAGCTCTTGAACAAGAATAATAAAAATATCTATATGTTAATTAAAGAAAAGTCGAAGATAGAAATTACGCTGTCTTTGACTTTCTTTTTTTGTATAGAAAAAGTATAATTCAATCTAAAATATACATGAATATTCTATATTTGTTATATTATATCTGATAATACCTTTATGAATAGTAAATTAAAGATAATTTAACCAAAATAAATTATAATAAATTCATTAAAGGAGTGGAAATATGCCGGAAATTAATAAATTAAATTTAGATATAGGAACTGCAATTAAAGATGGAATGACAAGGAGGGGACTAAAACAAAAAGAATTAGCAGCTTTAGTTGGCTCTACACAACGTTCTATATCATCCTATGTTACTGGTAAAACACAACCACCTCTAGATATATTAATAAATATTTGTATAGTATTAGAAATAGATTTAAATCAAATATTATCGTTACCAGAATTCCAATATCCACATAGAGTGATAAAAGATCAAGAAGAATTGGAATATGTAGCATTATTGGATGATTTAACATGTAATGAAAAGAAAGATTTTATATTTGCGGTTAAACAAATGAGAAAATTAATTAAATGAGCACAATAATGCTTTTTTTTATGGAAAACCTATAAATATGGTATATTAAGATATTTTTATTATATATTATATATAGACAAGTAAATAAAAAGTATATACTATAATATATGAGGGGCGGATTTTATGAGTGAAAAAATTTTATTAGAAGTAGATCGTGATGAAATTAAAATAATATCTTTTTATCGATCTTTGAACATAAAACAAAAAGAAATATTTTTTTCAATGTTGAATGCCTTAAATAGTGCAAGAAAGAATAATGAAAATGATAAAAAGCAATAGACATCTTATGTAAAATAAAAGATGTTTTTTTTATTACTTTTATAGTGTAAATAATGGATTATAATGTGTATTGATGACATCATGAACATGTATTTTC
>JARHZK010000256.1 GCA_029258245.1 Longicatena sp.
CTATTTATTTTGGGTCAATAACGAATTATACATAAATTTATTATAAAAGTTTGTTATATATAAATGTATAGATTTAAATTGCTATACATAATTTTGAACAATATAATTGTATCATTTAAAATATATAAATAAAAGACTTCTATGGATTGATATAATAAATTAAAATAATAGTGGAAATAGAGATCATTTCTAGAAAGGAATTTCCTTATGAAAAATATAAGAAAATTATTATTAGGTTGTATTTTATTATTTGCAGTAGCTTGTATGGTCATAGTCACATATTCTCCAGCAAGAACAGATAAATCAAGTGAAGAAACTATTGAAAACCTTGTAATTGATGAAAGTCCTCGAATTGTGGAGGAAACAGAAGATTATATTATTATTGAGCGTGATTTTAAAGCTGATGAGTTTTTATCATCTCCTAATTAAAGAGTAATATTACAAATAAATCATTTTACACACACTGACACGACACAAAAAGCTGCATGTTCTTAATAACGTGCAGCTTTTATATTTTATATATTGCATAATGTAATATATATTTGACATAATGTAATATGAAATTTATAATATAGATGAAAGGAGAATATATGAAAAATAAAAGATTAAAGATTGCTAGAATTGAATGTGATTTGTCACAAGACGATTTAGCAAAAGCTATTGGTGTAACTAGACAAACAATAAGTGCTATTGAAAATGGTAGCTATAATCCAACCCTGAAACTATGTATTGCTATTTGTAAAGCTACTAACAAAACTTTGAATGATTTATTTTGGGAGGTCGATGATAATGATGAAAAACAATAAAATTATAGTTGATGAAAGACAGCAACAAATTAAATTAAAAGCTTTTTCTGCCATGGGAGTTTTCTTATTTTTATCTACTGCTTTAATTGGATTGTATAAATTACACACTACTGGATCACTTACAATTGAATTTTGGTTATTATTACTATCCTATATCATTTATTGCTTTACAGAATATTATTTAGGAAATATTTACCCTCCTCAAGATGAAGATGGTAATTATTTACCCTTAACTTCTAGTAAAAAAGACTTTTTAATCCGAAACAAGTTTTATGTTAAAAAATCTATAAAATTTTCAATCGTATTCACTATTCTTTACACAATTGTTTTTAAGGCTATAAATATTCAGTTTACATCTTCTTTTATAACTGATATTCTCATCAGTATCATTATTGGTTTCTTTATTGCATATATTCTTAATTTAATTCTTGAGGAAATACATGTAAAAATCTACAATAATTTACTTAAAAAAATGGATTCAGAAATAGAAGATTAACAAATTATAAAGTTCATAAACAACTCAATTCATTTGAAAATAATGTATAAAAAGAGGTTTTAACAGTTGAATGATTTTCAATCATTCAGGTCTGTTTGACCTCTTTTTTATCCTTTTCCATAGGAGCTGTTTTTAACAGTTATAGCCTCTTTTTTAAAAAATTAAACAACACTGACCTACATCCTACATATAAATAGGGAATTGTTTTTACCCAGATAACCTCTTTATATGAAGATCGAAAAAAACATAAATAACACAATAAAACGGTAGTTACGAGTAGTTCAGTAAAATAGAAAATTTTAATATATTTAATATCCATACAACAATCTCCTTTCTAAAGTGTAAATGTCAATCAAAAAATGTCGTTTTTTGGCGGTTAAAAATATAGGGGGTCTAACTTTTAACTGTTAGGCCTCCTTTTTCTTATCCTGTGGCTTGGTCTCATTTTGCCTACGCCTAGTACAGTATATTAATTATATTTAAGTAAATCAAAAGTTTAGTAAAATAATTAACACTATCTAAATTATTTACTCAATGTTTTAGGATTTGGATTTCGACCAGATTTCTTATTATTCTTTCTAGAGCGTACAATATTTGATTTTGAATAATCTGTAGGCTCGTACGAACTCTTTCCATCATAAAAGTCATATGGTTTTACATGCGGATCTGTAATAATCCAAAATTCTATTGCACGCATATGCTTTATCAACCATAGTTGGATTCGATTAATGGTCTTTTTAAACATAAAAATTACCTCCTTGTTTTACTGTAATCACTATGATCTTTCGTAAAATCTCTTTTCTTATGAAAAAGTTTTTCCAATCTTCTCTATAAAAATTTAGCTCTTAGAGAGATAGGTCATAAATTATTCCTATGCTATATTTTAGATTTTTTAAAATTAATAATTGGGACGATGTATTATTTTTAAGTGAATTCCTCCTTTTACGATTATCTTAATCTACATCTTATCTATCCTACTTCTATCTATAATATAACATACTAATATTATCCGTCTATGCATATAATAACAAATCTATTCACTTTAATATTTTTTAATATGCGATGTTATTTATGTACAAACAGCCGTTAATTTATTAACGTTTATAGGTCTTAGGAGTAATCCTAACAAGCGAAAATCACTAGTGGTTTACATTGCTTGCCAAGTTATTATTATAGGTTTTATGATTAATAAAATACTTATCCTTAAATGCCTTAAAACACATCTATAAATCTTTGCAAGCAATGTCCTTAATGATATCAAGTACATATTGCTTGATGTTTTTTTGTAAGTATTTGCTTTCCCTTGTATTTTTTATGACAGTTTTCACTTTTATTTCATCTCCTTTCGTAACATATAAAAAAGCCCGTTAAATCATCAAAAAGACGATTAAAACGAGCTTTTTCAACCTTTATTTAGTTTTAAATCCTTGATTTGTTTTTCATATGAGGTTGAAGATTATCGTTTGTTCAGGAATATAAATACATCATATTCACTAAAAATTCTATCATCACTTCTTAATTTTCTTGATGTTATACTATTTTCTGAAACTAACAAAACAGAGTTATTGTTAGGTTCACTATATTTTGATTCTTTCAAATACAACATTTGCATTTTATCATATATACGTTTAACACCTTCATTTAGTTCTTTTAGCCAGTCGAATTTGCTTAAGACTCTCGCAATTCTAGGCTTTCTTGAATATCTAGTATTTAACATATTATCCAATGTAACTATGTTAGGAAGTCTGCTTGGACTAAATATATCCACTCTATCATTATATAAAGAAACTATTATATAATCTCCCATAATAGAATAATCTCTATGAATAAAACTATTAACAATACCTTCACGGTACATTTTTAAAATGTATTTATAGGATCAAGTACAACTTTGTTGAATTAAGTCATCTTTATTTACTATTTGTCATTCATTATTTTTTTAAGTTGATTAAAAGAAAAATAATCTTCATATGTATCAAAGAATGCTAGCATTTCATTTTGAGTTGTAAATGTAATTTTATTATCATCTTCTAACATTCTAACTGATAAATAATAATCTTCATAATTCCTATCATTTAGTTTTTCTTCTAAATTAAAATCTGTTTTTAATACTTCTAATTCTTTCTCATATTTTCTATTTGCATATTCAATTGCATCTTCTCTAATAGGAGTAACATATAAATAGTGAAATGCTATCCCTACTACAATAACAATTGCTATTACAAATCCTAATACTTTTATTTTTTTCATAAAACTTTCTGTATGATATATACATACCTTATCTGTATATAAATATCACATTTCCTTTCTAACCTTTGTTGTTTAGAATATAGCGGAATAACCTTAGTTTCTCTTATAAAACCTGTAGTTAGTCTACTTAGAGTAGAGTGAGTCGATGGTATTTACTAAATTCGTTTATAATTGATAAGCCACGTACTATTTGTTTTTATGTCTCTCAATGATACGAATTAGATCACCATATAAATTTGATACGGTTAATTTTAGAAAGATGTTCATTTTTATGACTTATTTTGCAGGAATTGGTATTACTAAATATGAACAAATTACATCTGTCTATAATCATTCATCTAAAACACTTGTTGTTAACTCACTTCATTTTTATAATAATGATAAAGATTTTAACTCATTATTATAAATTTTATTTAAATTTGATGATATTGTTATTGAATTTAAATCTACTGCTTGCTATTATCAAAATTTATTCAATTTTCTTACTTCTATGAATTTCAATTGTTTTCACATCGCGACTTGATTCAGAATAATTCTTTATGAACGAACTCAAAGAGTTATGTATTCAAAGAGAATCCTTAATGCATCAGTTTACAAGATTAAAAACTCAATTGGTCACCTAAGGATTTCCTATTTGCCATAAAATTCTAGAACTTGAATTATTTGGCCATGATGTATTAGTTGATAATTTATGATAATTGCTTGTATGCTGAGCAATATATTTTTCTGTAGATGTTGATCCATTACCTGTAATAAAAGCAATATGATCAAGTGTTCCATCACCATTAAAATCAGCTCCTATAAAGGAACCAGGAGACAATTTTGAAGCCAAAGTATTCCATTTTTTCGTTTGATTTTTCTTTCCGAACGATATCCCAAAACCATGTGCATTAATCCATCCATAAATATAAGGCTTCCAGTATACTCTGTCTGCAATCCCTCCTGCTCTAGCAATTTGTGAAGCAAAATTTGTACAATCTCCTCCTGAAGAACTAAAGTTTTTATATGCTGGATTAGGTTTGACTGCATATTTTTTTGCATATGAAATTGCATTCTTTTTGTTCGGTAACTTTGATAATAAATCCCTACTTTGTTTAACAATTAATCTATCATTATAATCTGGTGATATTGACTCTATTTCATATAAACAATCATAAGATAATGTCTTTTTTTGTTTACTATAACTTAAAATTTTAGTGTTAAAATCATCATTTTCAAATGTATCAAAGAAAAACAGCACATCATTATAATTATCTTTAAATATATCTTCTCCATAATTCCTTATATAATTATAATATTCATTATAATTATATACAGACAATTCATCATATTTATTACTAAATTTAATTTGATTTAATTTCTCATTATATACCTTTTTAAATCTATTTAAAGCTTCATTTCGATTTTCATAAGTTACCTGTAAATATATTTTTTTACCATTTATATAAGTAAATCCGTTAGTTATTATATCTCCATAAGAAGAATATGAATTCATGTACTCAATTGTTTTTTCTGGTGTACTTAAATCTAAAATTTCACTTTCACTTGTTGATAAGACATTTAAATATTCTTCATTAGTTTTCCCTTGAATAGAGATTGGAACAATCATTGATAAGGTAACTAATGTTAAAAGTATTTTTTTCATATATTTATATCCTCCTTCATTCTATAATATGATTAATACTTTTGATAAAATTAAACTGATTAATATACATATAATTAATTTACAATTATCATTATTAATCACCATTCTTATATCTAGCTTTCACAATCATTCCTCCTTAAAATCTATATATTTTCAGTAGTTTAAACACAGAAATATAGTCATAATAATTTAAAATATCACTAGGAAAAACCTACTCCATTCATTAGTATCCTATTTTTAGAAAGCGCTATCTTCTGATACCATTATACATTACCATTATCTTTTGTCAATATTATTTAGTTTATATAGGTATTGAAATTTAAATAGAATACTTTAAAATAATTATTATAGTTCATACTTCGTGAATAATGAGAAAGGATTTGATTACATGGCAATGCAAACAAATAACGTATTCCGAATTGAGATGATCATTTTAAAAATTATCTCTACTAAGGAATGCTACGGATATCAAATATCTCAACTAATCAGAACGCTAACCGAAGAGCATATGAATCTTGCTGAAGGTACGCTTTACCCCATCTTATATAAACTTATCGATCAAGGTTATATTGAAGATCATAAAAAACTTGTCGGTAAAAGAAAGACTCGTGTTTATTATACGATCACTGATTCCGGTAAGGCCTACCTAGATAGTATTTATGATGAATATACGATTATGTGCAGCTACGTTAATCAGATTATGAACTGGAATGGAGAAATTGAAAATGAGTAAGCCAATGAAAGCATATTTAAAAGATTGTAGAAGATTATTCCCTTTTTATGATAAGAGAGAAAAAGAATTCTTTAAGCGTTTTGAAAACGATATTCTTTCCGCTTGTGATGATGAAGATACTATTTCTTATGCTTCTATCGTTGAGAGATTTGGTACACCAAAATCAGTTTTAGAATCTTACATCAATAGCTGCGAAAATGATTATCTATTACGCAAAATGAAAGTAAAAGTATTTGTTAGACGAGTATTCATTCTACTATTTATCGGAATCTCCCTTATTGCTTTATTAGAACTTCATTCTATAAAACAAGGTGAAGATCAAAAAATCATAACTGAAGAAGAAATTGTCACATACGAATAAAAGGAGTGTTGTATTATGAAAAAATTGTTATTTTCTATTATCATGTTTAATCTTATAGTATTTTCAAATTGCTCAAACATCTATGCAAAAGATACATCTATTCAATCATCTGAAAGAAGTAATCATTCATACACAATAGAATATTTAGAAGATGGTAGTTTTATTGAAACTATTATTGAAGCAGAACCAACTATCATAAAGAGTTCAATCAGAAAAGGTTCAAAGACAAAGAATTATAAAGATACGAACGGAAAAATTTTATGGTCTCTTAAGGTACAAGGAACTTTCACATACAATGGTAAAACTGCAACTTGTACAGATTCAAAAGTATATACAAATAACTATTCATCTAATTGGAGACTTTCAAATCCATCTTCATCCAAATCAAAAAATATTGCGAAAGCAACAGTTACAGCTAAAGAATATACGATTTTGAACAATCTTAAAAAAACAGTTAATTTATCTGCATCCTTAACTTGTTCTCCAAGCGGAACGTTATCATAAAAATATAAATTATTATTATTATCTTAATTGACTACAATGATATTTATAGGATAGTTAATAAACTCATCATTTTCTTCTAAAGAAATAATCATTCGTTATATGAAACATCAACAGATACTTATGAACACAATAATGATTTTAATTAAATAGTTTGAATAAAAGGTATATAAAAGATTATCTATATGATTGCAAAACATCATACATGGTAATCTTTTCTTTTATTTATGTCTATGCCAAACATAAAATACTAGCTATTATCTCGTTTTTTGATTTATCCCTTTCTCTTTGAACATTGCTTATACTTTTTAGATAACAAAAAAATCATCCCTTATATTTTACTTAATATCATCACTCATATATATTAATCAGTGATATCATATATATATTGCGTAGCCGTTAATTCATTAACGTTTATAGGTCTTAGGAGTAATCCTAACAAGCGAAAATCACTAGTGGTTTACACTGCTTGCCAGGTTATTATTATAGGCTTTATGATCAATAAAATACTTATCCTTAAATGCCTTAAATAACCCATCTATAAATCTTTGCAAGCAATGTCCTTGTGGACCACTTTCTTCGAAATTGCTTGTTGTGGATATCCCCAAATCCCCTTAAAACATCAATTTCATTGATGGCTACACGTTTAAAAACGTTAAAAAAAGAACTTGTATACTTGTTACAAATTCTTTTTAAAATATATATGACGATGTGACGATACATGACGGTATGACGATTAAAAAATAATACATACAGACCGTCACACCGTCATTTCGTCATTAATTTTCTAACTCTTCATTCCCCACATAACGTAAATGAATGACTCTTGCTTTTGATGTTCGTGGTGGATAATCTACTAAAATATAGTTATCATTTAATTCTTTCATATGGCCTCTGATCAATCCCGAAAGACGTCTTGCTTCAATAGCCAAACTTGCTTGTGAACATAACTCTTGATGTGTTCCTGTATATTCTTTTTTAGATACTACATAATTGATTAATTTAATTAAATTTTCATCTAAATTTGATTCTTCTTCTATGTTTTCTTCAATCGAATACAGTAATCTTTCATCTTGTTTTAGCACATAACTATTTTCTGGAATATCTTTACCAATTACATATAAATCTTTCAATCGTGGCATGACTTCATGTCTTAACAGAACTATCATTCCATCTGCAGCAGCTGTTACTCCTCGTGAGCCATAAATATTATCAAATGCATTATTTTTATCAATTGATTTTCGTACATGCAGGATTAATAAAATCGCTATTCCATATTTCATACCTAATTCATGATATTTTGATAATTCTTCATATTCAGTTTGATAATCTACTTTCACTTCTTTTCTAATTTTTGGAAATGTATCAATAACAATCATCTTTAATGTTGGATGAATTGAAAGTTCCTTTTTAATTTCTTCTTCTACATTAAATAATGGATCAAATGGCTTAATAATTTTAAAATTTAAGCATTCACTAATAGGAATATTAAAATTTTTCAATCGTTTATTAATTTTATTTTTTGAATCTTCTAAAGCAAAATAGAGCACGTTACCTTGTTCTACTTTTTTACCTAGAAAATCTGTTCCACTTGCAATTGCATTGGATAACTGCAATGCAAAAAATGTTTTACCAATTTTTTGTGGTGCTCCAAATAGAGTTACTCCAATAGGTATCAAGTCTTCAACAATTTCTGCTTCATCTACATAATGTTGTGTAATTAATTTTGCAGCATTGAAGTATTCTGATGCATTATCTTGTATATTGCGTGGCAACAACCCTTTTGTATATCTTTTCGTAATACCCTCAATTATTTGTTGTATTTCTTTTTCTTCTAAAGGAACCTCACAATGCAATTCGTTTTCTTTTTGTATAGCAGCATAAATAGATTCTTGTAATAGACCTTTGTTATGCAATGAACATCCTAGTTTGAATAATATGTCATTTCGCTGCCCAACTGGAATCAGGTCACTTATTTTTTCTAAATTGTTTTTATTTTTAGATTCAACGAATTGATATACTGCTTCATTTGCATCTGCAATCAAGTGATCATTTATCAATTCGTATTTACGATCATTTATTATACTTTCAATTCCTACAATATATCCACCATCCCCACGGATATCAACTCCTGGATATATTCCGATTCTATTTCTTATTTCACGATCTACACGATAATAAAGATGAAAACCTCCACTAGGTGTTTTTACCACTTTTGTTTTTGGAAAATCAGGAAGAAATTCCTTTATTGAATTTCTTCCATCTACATCATTTTTAACATCAATGTCAATAACAATTAATCCATTTCCAGTCTTTACTCCAAGATTATAGTCATGATTTTTAAACCATTCTTCTATTTTAGACATATCTGTTGTTGCTTCGATCGGCCATGAATGTACAATCTGCTCACTTTTTGAATTGACATTAAGCGGAAATACTTTAAAATTATCTTTAGCATAGGTTATAGCAGAATTTAATTTAGGATTCATTGGCGTGGCTCCTGAACTACTATGATCTGTGCTCTTTTTTTTGCTCTGATTGCTACTACAATCTGTAATACATATTCAAATAATTCTAATTCATCTAAAGATAATTTTTCCAATTCTTTGGTTTGATACAAAACATCTTCAAAATACTTTAACTTTTTACATAGTTCTTTGTATACTCTAGTACTTCTACCGTCAATCGTATAGTTTCTATTTTCTATACAATGTAATAAATAGTCTTGTTTTGTTAATCCGCTCAGCTTTACTTTTTCATTTAACATTCTGCTTTCTTGTGGTGACATTCGAAATCCAACTGTAACACTGCGGAATCGATACTGGTTATCCAAGTTTTTTTGACTCATCGTCTACCTCCTTCTCATCATTCAAATAATTTGCTATTTCTCTTCCTTTATTAGGGAATAAATGGGCATATCGATATGTTATGGTTATTGTTTCGTGCCCTACTCTATCAGCAATAGCAAGGGCAGTAAAACCTTTTTCGATCAATAAAGATATATGACTATGTCTTAAATCATGAACTCTAATCTTTTTTACATTAGCTATTCGGCATCCACGTTCTAATTCACGATGGATGTTGTTTTTATATACTGGGAAAATACGATCAGTCTTTTTCAATTTATATATGCTGGATGTATAGTCCTTTAATTCATCTACAAGGAATTCAGGTATTTCTACTTCACGAATACTTTTTTTAGTTTTTGGAGATGTTATTACATCCTCACCTTTAATTCTTTGATATGATTTGTTGATTCTTAACTTTTTTTGTCTGAAATTAATATCTTCGTAGGTAAGTGCTAAGCATTCACCCATACGCAATCCACACCAGTACAATACTTCAAATAATACATAATAAAGTGGTTTATCCATCATGACTTCAGAAAATTTTTTATATTCGTTTGTTGTCCAAAAGTTAATCGTTGTTGTCTCGTTAGATCCCATCCTACCTACAACTTTACAAGGATTCGATTCAAGATGATAGTAACGTACTGCATGATTAAATATTGCACTTAACTGTGAATGAATCGATTTCAATGTTGTTTCTGAATATCGTTGATGTCTTCTATTTTTTGTCTGCATCATTTCATTCTGCCATTGCATAATCATTGTAGGAGTAATATCAGCAATCTTCATTTGCTTGAAATAAGGCAATATATTATGTTCTACAACAGCTTGTTTCATAATTAATGTGTTGTACTTAATTCTTTGTTCAATATCTCGAAAATAAATTTCTACAAAATCTTCAAAATTCATATCCAAGTTGCCATCAATCTTCATCAAAAAAGCTGTTTCAAATTTTTTTGCTGCCTTTTTCGTTTTAAATCCTCTTTTAAACAATCGTTGACTTTGTCCTTTCCAATCCTTATATCGAATCGATACATACCAAGTATTCTTCGTACCGTCTTTATAAACTGGCATTCAACACATCACCTCTTGCATAAATCTTCTCATGGAAATATAAGCAATTCACTTTTCCTTGAATTGTAATATATCCTTTCATTTCTAATTCTTCATTCAGCTTTTGAATTAATTTATAGGCATACGCTTTTGATGTGCCTAATTCATCAGCTACTTCCTGTGCGTTTAAAAATAATTTTTCCAATTTTTATACCTCCTATACACACTGTGAACAAATATGTTCATGTATATTATAGTTAACAAATTAGTTAACGTCAATAGTATATGTAAACTTTTTTGTTAACGTATATTGTATCAACTGTATTATATACAGTTCTTGAACTTTCAAAATGACAATTCAAGATTAAAAAACGTTAGCAAATATGTTATACTTTATACAGAAGTATAAATTGGAGGTGAAAACATGGTTTTCTTTACAATGGGGCAAAGAATTCGTTATGTAAGAAAATTTCGCGGAATGACACAGGAAGAGTTAGCGACTAAGATTGGTTTATCACCAGATGAAAATGGTCGTACAAGGATATCTCAATATGAAAACGATATCCGTACCCCAAAAGATGATATACTAAAAAAAATTAGTGAGGCATTAGATGTAAAATCATTTTACTTAAGTTATGATGAACATACTGCTATGACAGACTTTGTGTTTACCCTTTTTGAACATGATGATGCTTGGCCTATCTCCATATACAAGAAAGATGGACACTTTTATTTAGATTTAGACAATGAAGTTCTAGACGATTTCTTAGAACGTTGGATGCAAAAAAAAGCTGATCTTGAAAATGGAAAGATCAGCGAGCGTGATTATATAGAATGGAAAATAAACTTCCCATTTATCAAGTAAATTCATTCTAATGGTATCAAAAAGGTATCAAAAAAAAAGAAAAGCCCTTAAAATAGGGCTTTTTTAATGGTTTTGATTATTCCCATTCGATTGTTCCGCATGGTTTTGGTGTTAAGTCATAACATACGCGGTTTACGTTTGGTACTTCATTTAAGATACGATTTGTAATTTTGTGTAAGATTGGCCAGTCGATATCTTCGATGCTTGCGCTCATTGCATCGATTGTATTTACGGCTCTTAGGATTACTGGATATTCGAAGCATCTTTCGTTATTTTTTACCCCTACGGATTTGAAGTCTGGCACGATTGTGAAGTATTGCCATACTTTTCCTTCTAATCCTGCGTTTGCGAATTCTTCTCTTAGGATTGCATCTGCTTCTCTTACTGCTTCTAAGCGATCTCTTGTGATTGCTCCTAAGCATCTTACTCCTAATCCTGGTCCTGGGAAAGGTTGACGGAATACCATGTCATGTGGCAATCCTAATTCTAGTCCACATGCACGTACTTCGTCTTTGAATAATTGACGTAATGGTTCTACCAATTGGAATGCTAAGTCTTCTGGTAATCCTCCTACGTTATGGTGTGATTTTACTACTTTCGCTGTTTTTGTTCCACTTTCGATGATATCTGGATAGATTGTTCCTTGTCCTAAGAATTCAATTCCTTCTAATTTTCTTGCTTCTTCTTCGAATACGCGGATGAATTCAGCTCCAATGATCTTACGTTTTGATTCTGGTTCTGCTACTCCATCTAATAATGTCAAGAATCTTTCGCTTGCATCTACATAGACAAGGTTTGCATCTAATTGATTTTTGAATACTTCAATTACGCTTTCTGATTCTCCTTTTCTCATTAATCCATGGTTTACGTGTACGCATACCAATTGTTTTCCAATAGCTTTGATCAATAATGCTGCTACTACAGAACTATCAACTCCACCTGATAATGCTAATAAGACTTTTTTATCTTTTACTTGTTCACGAATCATTTCTACTTGGTCTTCGATGAAGTTTTTCATATTCCAATTTGCTTCGCATTTGCATGTATCAAAGATGAATGTTTTTAATACAGACATACGGTTTTCTTTTTCTTCATCCCAGTTTGCGAATGTATTTTCGCATTTTGCGATTTCATGTTCTACTGCCATTACCGGAACATTTCCTTCATAAATAAAATCATTTGCATCAATACGAACACCATCAATTACATGATTTGGTCCACCATTGATAATAACACCTTTTACATTTGGCAATTTATCGAATTCTTCTTTTGTGATGTCATGAGGATAAATTTCGCTATATACTCCTAATTCGCGAATTTCTCTTGCTAATCTTGTGTTGTTTGTGCTTCCTAAATCCAAAATTACAATCATATCTTGTTTCATAA
>JARHZK010000015.1 GCA_029258245.1 Longicatena sp.
AAAACATACGCAAGTGATGATGTAAAAAATGCAATTAAAGAGGGAACAAAAAAATATTATAATGATCCGAATGGAACTGTTTTAACACAAACGGAATTAGAATCAATTTTAGCATATGCTAAAACAAAAAATGTTAAAATTATTCCAGTTGTAAGTAGCCCAGGACATATGGATGCTATTTTAAATGCAATGGAAATTTTAGGAATTAAGAATCCAAAATTTAGTTATACAGACACTGCTTCTAAAAAAACTACTGTATCTAAAACAACTATGGATTTAACGAATAAAGAAGCAGTTGCTTTCACAAAAGCATTAGTTGAAAAATATGCAAAATATTTTAATGGTAAAGTAGAATACTTTAACTTTGGTGCTGATGAGTATGCAAACGATGCAACATACCATGGCCCAAGTGAAAAATCAGGTTTCTTAGTTCTTCAAGAAGAAGGATTATACGATGATTTCATTAAATATATTAATGATTTAGCTGCGATTGTAAAAGAAAATAATATGAAACCGATTTGTTTTAATGATGGTATTTACTATAATCACGATGAAATGAATGGAACAATTGACACGGATATTATTGTGGCATATTGGACACCTGGATTTCAACGTTACACACCAGCTTCTGCAAAATATTTATCTAAAAAAGGTTTTAAAATTTTAAATACAAATGATAATTGGTATTATGTTGTTGGACGTAATGGTACTGGATGGTGGTATGGGTCAGAAATGGCAAAAGAAGGAATGAAGAAATTTAATTTCACTCGTGTTGTCGGTACAAAAGAAAATGAAAAATTGCCAATTATCGGAAGTATGGCTTGTACATGGGCAGATGAACCACAAAGAACTTATAAACCTGAAATTGTCAAAGAATTAATGACATTATTTGCTGAACAAAACTCTAAATATGTATATCGTAAAGCTAATTATGACATCGTAGAAGATGCAAAAGCTATTGTTCCTCAAGATTTATCAAAATATACACAAGAAAGTGCTTATGCGGTAAATAAAGCAGTTGCAAATGTGGAATATGGATTAAAATTAGAAGAACAAGATAAAGTAAATGAAATGGCTGAAGCAATTAAAACAGCTGTTTCTAAATTAACTGAAAAAACTGGAGAAGAAGCAAAACAAGCTATTTTCTCAATTGATGCAGGAAGAAAATATTTTTCAAAAGCACAATTAAAACAAATTATTAAAAAAGCATATGAAGATGGTTATACAGATGTTCAATTAATCTTAGGAAATGATGGATTACGTTTTGCATTAGATGATATGACGATTCAAGCAAATGGAAAAACATATGCAAGTGATGATGTAAAAAAAGCAATTACTGCAGGGAATAACGAATATTATAAAGATCCAAATGGGGATTATTTAACTGAAACTGAAATGGATGAAATTTTAGCTTATGCTAAAAAATTAAACATTGGAGTTATTCCAGTAATCAATTCACCTGGTCACATGGACGGAATCTTAGGTGCAATGGTTGCTTTAGGTATAGAAAAACCACAATATAGCTATGGTGGAAAAACATCAACAAGAACAATTGATTTAAATAATAAAGAAGCAGTTGCATTCAATAAAGAATTATTGAAAAAATATGTTTCTTACTTCTCTAAATATAGTAAAGTATTCAACTTTGGATGTGATGAATATGCAAATGATATCGATTCATCTGATGAAGGTTTCTATAATGGATGGAGTCGTTTACAAAAAACAGGTGGATATCCTAAATTTGTTACATATGTAAATGATATTGCGAAAATCATTAAAGATGCAGGAATGACACCAATGTGTTTCAATGATGGTATTTATTATAATAATGATGACCAATTTGGGGAATTTGATAAAGATATTATCATTTCTTATTGGACAGCAGGATGGTGGGAATTCTATGTTGCTAAAGCATCATACTTATATGACAAAGGACATAAAATTGTAAATACGAACGATGCTTGGTATTGGGTATTAGGAAATATTGAAGAAGGTGGATATAACTATCAAAATTCAATCGCCAATATTGAAAAAGTTGCATTTAATTCTGTTCCTGGAGATAAATTAGGAGTTCCAACAATCGGTAGTGTACATGCGGTATGGTGCGATTTCCCTAATGCTAAACATGATATGAATCGTATTATGCATTTAA
>JARHZK010000025.1 GCA_029258245.1 Longicatena sp.
CATACTGGATTGAAGTTCTTAACAAATCATACTTATTATTTACGTGCAGTAAATAGCAAAGGATATTCAGAATGGTCACAAAAAGTAACAGCTAAGACTGCAGATGATCCATTTTTAGATGTACCATCTCCTAAGAAAATTTCATGGAGTGGAGACGTTTGGGGTAACCACGGTCCAAACTTAGCATTTGACAAAGTATTCCAACTTGGCGATGGTGGATTCCATTCAGATCATGGTGGAGTTGGTGAAAAACTAACAGTGGATTATGGTGTTGCATATTTATTTGATAAGATTGAATTCTATCCTAGAACAGATGCTGGAAATGGTACTCCTGAAGATATAATGGTTGAAACAAGTTTAGATGGTGTACATTGGATTCAACATGGTGAATCTAAGAATTCTAAAGGAAATAAATATTTCCATGTAACTCCAGATGAAACAATGAAGACTTTTGATTTAAGTGATCCATTTAAGAATGATGAAAAGAAAGGATATGTTGGAGCTCGTTATATCCGTTTTACACCTCTTAAGACAGTTGGAACTTTCTTCTCTGCTAGTGAAATCAAACCATATGCTATTCATGGCGATAAAGAATTTGGTAGTAATCAAAAACCGTTCCGTGTAGGTAATTTGTTAACTAAGGGAACGGATATGCCTTCTGAAGCTGATTTTAAAGCAACTTTCTTGAAAGAATCTTCTGCACATAAAAATGCATCTTCTCCTCAGTGGGTTGGTGAAATTCGTGATAACTATGTAGACATTAACTACAATAACATTTCTGATGTTTGGGATTACTCATTCAATTCATTTAATGTATGTGGTGGAGATATTGGAGGATATCCATTATCTGGTAATGTACAATGGTCTGCAGATAAGAAAGAAATTAAGAAGGGTGAAACTTTCACAATTTCAATGAAAGCCTTCAATAATCCTAAGAATATTAGTGCTTTTGGTGCAATTATTAACTACAATCCTAAAAAAGTACAATATCAAAGTGTTAAATTTTTTGAACCTTCATTATATACTGATGGACTAACAGCAGATATTCATAATGAAGATGGATCTAGTTATGTAAATACAAGTGCATTGTTTATGCCTCAACAGATGTTAATGGGAGGAGATCAAACTCTTGAAACATTGACATTTAAAGCATTAGATGACATTACATTGAACAATATTTCAGATATTAAAGACTCTAAATTCGTAATGGATCTTAACAACGGAATTATTATTGGTCCAGGCCATGATTTTGTAAACGCCACTCCGTTTGAATCTAATGAAAAACCATCCGATAAAGTTATTCATTATGATCGTAAGGATTTCAAAATTACAATGACGAATGATATTTTAACAACTGACGATGGAACAAACGTAAACAAACTTGTTCAATCTAATAGTTATGATTCATTGTTTAATGGAAATACTACAGGAAGAGAATTTGAATTGAAATGGGATGTTGAGCAAAATCATGGAGAAGATGGAAAACTTCCTAATTATGTAAAACTTCCATTGACTATGCATTTAGCATTAAATAAAGCAAACTTTGTAGATACAGTAAAAGTACATAATGCAACTAAGGGAAATGGATACTTAGAGAGTGCGAAAGCCCAATTGATTTATGAAGATGGCTCTAAGAGTGCTGAAAAAGCAATCAATAAAGAAAGTCAAGTATTCACATTTGATTTCTCTAATGAAAGCGCAAGCAAGAAAGTTAGTGGAATTGAAATTACATTCGTAAAATCATCTGGTACAACAGCA
Organism: Longicatena sp.; assembly: GCA_029258245.1. Taxonomy (GTDB): domain Bacteria; phylum Bacillota_I; class Bacilli_A; order Erysipelotrichales; family Erysipelotrichaceae; genus Longicatena_A. The sequence continues at coordinate 1,759 of JARHZK010000025.1, forward strand.
GCTGGAGAATCTAATAAGATGTTAACATTATCTGAAATTGAAGTTTCTGGAACTGAAAAAGCTGTAGAAACAGTAAACAAAGATGGCTTAAAAGCATCTATTGAAAAACAGCCTGCAAAAGATAAAGATAGCTATACAACAGCATCATGGGATGCATATCAAAAAGCATTAAAAGCTGCAAAAGATGTATTTGCAAATGATAAAGCAACTCAAAATGATGTAGATCATGCAAAAGAAGCTTTAGATAAAGCATACAAAGCATTAGAAGAAAAACCAGTAGCACCAGCTGTTAACAAAGATAAATTAAAAGCTGCAATTAATAATAAACCTGCAAAAGCAGAGTCAGCATATACAAAAGACAGTTGGAAGATTTATCAAGCTGCATTAACAAAAGCAAATAATATCATGAAAAATGATAAAGCAACACAAGAAGAAGTAAATGTAGCAACAGAACAATTAGTAAAAGCAATGAATGAATTAACACTTGTTAAGCCAGATACTTCTAAACCAGGAGAATCAAACAAACCAGATACTTCTAAACCAGGAGAATCTAATAAACCAGAAGTTCCTGCAAGACCTGGAGAACAAAATTCAGATTCTGTGGAAAATGGAAAAGAACCAAATACAGGTGTTTCTACAAATGAAGCCTTATTATGGACAGTGTTATTAGGAGCTGGAGCTGCGGTTACAGCTAGTATGAAACGTCGTAAAAAAACTGATTGTTAATCAAAGTATATAAGAGCAATACTTATATAAAAAAAGATTTATGTATTATAAACCGATTTTCAAAAGTTAGAAATAAAAACTAACGAGTCGATAATCGGTTTTTTTATGCTATTTATAATCATAAAATTAAGTGAAAAATAGTTTTAGAAGAATAGGTTATTATTCTAATAAATTTTAGTAAAAAAACTAAAAATAATTAGAAAGATATTTTACACTTTATCGTATAAGAAATATATTAACAAAAAAAAGATGGAATATTCCATCTCGAATAATGATTGTTAAACCGGAAATATATAGTTTCTATAATTTTTTTGATTTTTTTAAGTCTTGACGTTGTTTATCTTCGGTATATTTTTCATAGATATATTTCAAACCCTTAAATGTTAAATCACGATCATATACATCAATTTCATCGGTATTTCGATAAATTATTTTTCCAAGACCACCTGTAGCAATTACTTTCATATTTGTACCGAGTTCTTTTTTAAATTGTTTAATAATATATTCGCTTTGACCAATATAACCATATACTAATCCAGCTTGCATGCTAGTTGTTGTTGTTTTGGTTAAAATTGATTTAGGTTTTTTTATTTCGATTTCAGGCAATTTTGCAGCTTGGGTCCACATGGCTTGAGCACTTGTTTCAAGACCAAGTGCGATAACGCCATATTCAAAATTTCCATGTTCATCGACATAGTCATAAGTTGTTGCAGTACCAAAGTCAATAACAAGACAAGGTCCTCCATATTCGTAAAAAGCTCCAGCTGCATCCACGATACGATCTGCACCAACAGCTTTTGGATTTTCAGCTTTAATAGATATACCAGTTCGTATTCCAGGGCCAATAACGATAGGTTCTTTATGCATATATTTACGTATACCATTTAAGAAAGAATGCATGATTTTTGGAACTACACTTGCAATAATCACATCTTTAATATCTTCTTTTTTTACATTTGTTGCATTTAAAAAGTTTAATATCATAAATCCGTATTCATCGCTTGTACGCTTCATTTTTGTGGTTAAACGATAATTTCCTATTAAACGATTTTGTTTATAAATTCCAACTGTAATATTTGTATTTCCTATATCAATAACAACTAACATATATTATCTCTCTTTCTTCTGTTTATCTAGTAATGTAAGCAATATTTTCTTCCCTAATTCATATTTACTCATTTTTTCAAGCGATTCAATGTGATCTTTATGAATCAAAGTTGCAACATTTGTATCAGTTGCAAAACCAGCACCTTCGATTCGCAGGTTATTTGCAACAATCATGTCACAATTTTTCTTTTGAAGTTTTTTAGTTGCATTTTCAATTAGATTTTGAGTTTCCATTGCAAAACCACAAAGAATTTGGAATTCTTTTTTATGAGCACCTAGGTAGGCTAATATATCTTCATTTTTTACAAAGCGAAGCTCTAATATGTCTTCGTCTTTTTTTATTTTGTCAGGAGCAATAAATTCAGGTCGATAGTCACCAACTGCTGCAGCCTTAATAATAAAATCTTTGGATTCAAACTCATCTTTGATTGCTTTAAACATATCCTGTGCAGAAGTTACATGAATTACATGAGCACCTTTTGGAGGGATAAGATTTGTGGGTCCACTTACTAAAGTTACATCGGCTCCCATATCAAGAGCAGCCTGTGCAATTTCATAACCCATTTTACCAGTGGAATGATTTGTTAAGTATCGAACTGGATCAAGTGCTTCTTGCGTAGGACCTGCACTTATTAATACTTTTTTACCTTTTAGTAGGGGTTTTTGTTCAAGCTGATGTATAACATAGTTTTCGATAATTTCAATGTCTTCTAATTTTCCTTTGCCTATATCCCCACAAGCGAGTAGTCCTGATGCAGGTTCTAAGATATCGTAGCCATAAGAACGACATAAAGCAAGATTGTTTTGTGTTATTGGGTTTTCATACATATTTGTATTCATTGCAGGACAAATAATTTTTTTACAATTTGCTGCAAGAAATGTAGTAGTTAACATATCATCAGCTATGCCATGAGCAATTTTTGCGATAACATTTGCAGTTGCTGGAACAATTACAAAGATATCTGCACGTTGTGCAATGGAAATATGTTTTACACTTCGATCTGAAACTTTTTCAAATGTGGATACCATAACATTATGTTTAGTTAAGGATTCAAATGTTAAAGGAGTGATGAATTCTGTTGCGTTTTGAGTCATAATAACTTCGACATCATATCCTTTTTTTATGAAATTACTTGTTAATTGCGCAGCTTTAAAAGCAGCAATACCACCAGTAACTCCCAATACAATTGTTTTTTTCATAAGCACCTCTAGTATATTCAATAATATACTCAATGAAATCTTTATAATTATATCGCATTAAACAATTCACTACAAGAAATACAAAGTAAAAATTGATTTATTTCTATAAATTCATATATAAAAGTAAACGCTTTATGTAGAATTTGATATAATATTTTTGATTATAGGAGTGATATTATGAAAGCTATTACAGTTAAAGAAATGCAAAAAATGGATAGTTGTGCAATTCATGAGTATGGGATACCTTCTATTGTATTGATGGAACATGCCGCCATTGCACTACGTGATTATTTTTTAGGTCATATAAAGAAAGAAAAGCGAATTTTAATTCTTTGTGGACCTGGAAATAATGGTGGAGATGGTTTTGCTTTTGCAAGGCTTCTTTTTGATGCAGGATTTCCTTATGTAAAAATTTATTGCATCGTGAACTATGAGGATATGTCAAAGGATGAATTTACGAATGCAAGAATTGTCGATCATTATCCTATCCCACGTATCATAACTACAGATAGGACAGAAATAAAACATATGATGGAATCAGCAGATGTAATTGTCGATGCATTATTTGGTATAGGGCTGAAAAGAAATATTACAGGATTTTATAAAGAACTAATTTCGCAGTTAAATGAATTAAAAAAACAGGTTATTAGTATTGATATGCCAAGTGGGATTGATGGTGATACATCTCAAATTATGGGTGTTGCAGTACGTGCTAGTAAAACTTTAACATTTGAAAGTTATAAGATTGGACAAATCATGTATCCAGGTAGTGAATACTGTGGAGAGGTTATTCCCTTATCTATTCAAATACCTAAAGAAGTGGTAGCACAGGGAAAAGGAATTACGGTATTAGATGATATAGTAGTGAGTAATATGTTTCCTAAGCGAATGTCACATTCCAATAAGGGAAGTTATGGAAAGGCACTATTAATTGGTGGTAGTAAGCCAATGCATGGGGCTATTACAATGTGTGCAAAAGCAGCTTTACAAAGTGGAATTGGAACATTGACTTTATTTGTACCAGATTGTATTTCTTTTTTATTATCTTTAAAATTAGAGGAGAGTATGATATTTGAAGCAAGTAGTCAGAATGGATTTTTTTCTATGGATGCCGTTGATGAATTGAAAAAAATATTACCTCAATTTGATCTTATAATTATTGGAAATGGGATGGGAAGAAATGAAGTTAGTAAAGCATTAGTGGAAATAGTACTAAAAAGTGATTGTGCTTGCATTGTGGACGGAGATGCTTTATATGAAATAGGGGAGATGCCTTCTATATTACAACGGGCTGCACCAACAATTTTAACACCACATATAAAAGAAATGAGTTATTTAACTGGTTATACTGTAAATCATATTATAAAACAGCCATTTAAAGTGATAGAAGCGTTTTTACAAACGTATCCATCCCTAACATTAGTTTTAAAAGATGAACATACGATGATTGTGAATAAATCTGTAGGGTATGTAAATTTAGCAGGGAATAATGCTCTTGCGAAAGGTGGCAGTGGAGATGTATTGTGTGGAATGATTGCAGGTCTTTATGGACAAAGTAAATGTGCTCTTACTAGCGCATGTTGCGCAGTATATATTCATGCGATAAGTTCCGATCTTTTGCTTTGCAAAGATGATGCAAATAGTATATTACCAAATGATCTTATTTTACAATTATCGAAAACATTCAAGAAAATACGACAAAAATCATGTAAATGACCTTTTATTTATAAATTAAGTGGGTAATATATTTTTTATATTTTTGATAAAGTTCTTCATTTAAATTTGCTTCTATACAATACCCTTCATTATCGTATTTGCATTGCAGTATTTGACAGCTTTGAATTAAGTTAGAATAGAATGCTCCATCTTCATATGGAATACAAAGAGTAGCATGGTATTGTGTTTGAAATAATTGATTTGTAATAGTTTCTAATAGGAAAGTAATGCTTACATCATCTTTTGCACTTATATAAATATGATTGGATGCAGATTTTGGATACGTATAATCACTTTGATCACATTTGTTATAGATGGTAATCATAGGAATATTGGATGCTCCTATTTTTTTTAGTGTTTCGTTTGTGACTTGTATATGATTTTCTTTTTCTAAATCAGAAGCATCAACAATTTGTAACAATAAATCAGCATATTTTACTTCTTCTAAAGTAGAGTGGAATGCTTGAATTAATTCATGTGGTAAATGATTAACGAAGCCTACCGTATCACTTAATAAAAAACTATGTCCATATGGTAATTGAATTTGTCTTACAGAGGTATCAAGTGTAGCAAATAACATATCTTTTTCTAATACTAGTTTATCATTTGTATGGTTACTATGACGTAATAATTGATTCATTATTGTTGACTTTCCTGCATTGGTATAACCAACTAGGGATACTAGTGGAAGCTTCGATTGGCAACGTGCTTTTCTTTGGGTTTGACGCTGAGCTTCTACTTTTTTTAATTCTCGATCTACTTCATGGATACGGGATTTGATTCTTCTTCTATCAAGTTCAAGTTGCTTTTCACCGCTTCCTTTGTTTTTTCCGCTAGCGCTTTGTCTTCCAAGTTGCGTGTTAGAACCAATTAAACGAGGTAATATCTTTTTTAATTTTGCACTTTCTATTTGTAAACGTGCAACTGGAGAAGAAGCGCGTTTTTCAAATATTTCAAGTATTAAATCCGTACGATCAAGAATAGGAGTTTGTAAAATTGTTTCTAAATTTCGTATTTGTAAAGGAGATAATATTTGATTGAATAGAATTGCATCACAAGGATGTTCAACTATATAATCTTTGATTTCTAGGCATTTTCCTTTTCCAATATAGGTTTTTAATTGTATTGTTTTTAAGGATTGTTGAAAAGTTTTTTCAATATTCATATCACATGCTTTAACAAGTTCAATGAATTCTTCATTATCTTTTATTGTTGTTTGATAATCAGCAAATACTATAATAACATTTTCCATAATAGTCCTCCAAATTAGTATTATTGTACTATGTTTTATGAAAATATACGAGAATAAATATTGATAAATTTTATATAATGAAATGATGGATAAAAGAAAGAAGGATTTATATGAAGGTTGGAATCGTAGGTTATGGAAACCTTGGAAAAGGGGTGGAAAGTGCAGTACAGCATACAAAAGATATGGAATTAATTGGAATATTTACAAGAAGAAATCCAGCATGTATAAAGCCTAAAACGAATGTTAAAATATATACAATGAATGCAATAGAGCGTATGGTAGGTATTATAGATGTTTTCATATTATGTGGAGGTAGCGCAAAAGATTTACCGAAACAAACAAAGATGTTGGCTAAATATTTTAATGTTATTGATAGTTATGATGTACATGGAAATATATACAATCATTTTAAAGAAGTGGATTCTGCAAGTAAAAGCGGAAAACATATAAGTATTATTTCCATTGGATGGGATCCAGGATTATTTTCTTTGCAGCGCTTATATGGACAAGCAATTTTACCAAAAGGAAAAGATTATACATTTTGGGGAAAGGGAATTAGTCAAGGACATTCAGATGCAATTCGTAAAATTGATGGAGTTCTTGATGCAAGAGAATATACAATTCCTAAAAAAAAGATAATTGAAGGTGTAAAACAAGGAAAGAATATAGATGTAGCAAAGAATTTATATCATATTCGAGAATGCTATGTAGTAGTAAAAAACGGGATAGATACGAAAAAAATTGAACATCAAATTAAAACAATGCCGTATTATTTTAATGATTATGAAACACATGTTCACTTTATTACACAAACAGAAATGGATGAAAATTATAATCAATTATCGCATGGAGGAAGTATTTTTCGAAATGGAGTTACAGGATATGATCATGAGCAACATCATCATACAATCGAATATACATTGAAATTAGATTCAAATCCTGAATTTACAGCAAGTGTATTAGTAGCATATGCAAGGGCAGCATATCGTTTACAAAAAGAAGGACAAACGGGTTGTAGAACGATTTTTGATATTGCTCCATGTTATTTATATGAATCAAGCAGGGAAGAATTAATCAAAAAATTATTATAAAAAGGTAGAAAAATGCTACCTTTTTTTTGATATGTAGCATTTGGTATGTTCTTTTTATAAAAAATAGAGTAAAATATATAGGTAACAAAAAGAAGAAAAGAGTAATTGGAGGATAAACATGAGTGGATTTTTTGGAGTAGTTTCAAAAGAAGATTGTGTATTGGATGTATTTTTTGGTACAGATTATCATTCACATTTAGGTACAAAACGTGGAGGAATGGCAACATATGGAGAGAATCGTTTTTTTCGATCAATTCATAATATTGAAAATTCCCCATTCCGTACAAAATTTGAAAAAGATATTGAAGAATTTAAAGGAAATTTAGGAATAGGTTGTATTTCAGATCATGAAGCGCAGCCATTATTAGTGAAATCACATTTAGGTTCATTTGCAATTTCAACGGTTGGTCGTATTAATAATATGGATGAATTAGAGCAATTATGTTTTAAGAATGGATTTAGTCACTTCTTAGAAATGAGTTCTGGAGAAATTAATCCGACGGAATTGATTGCGGCTCTCATTAATCATAAAGAGACAATCGTAGAAGGAATTCGCTATGTTCAAGATTTAGTAAAAGGAAGTATGAGTATTTTAATTCTTACGGCCGATGGAATTTATGCTGCACGTGATCGATATGGTAGAACACCAATTGTTATTGGAAAAAAAGATAGTGGATATTGTGCAACATTTGAAAGTAGTGCGTTTTTGAATTTGGGATATCACCATCATTGCGATTTAGGTCCAGGTGAAATTATTTTTATGACACCAGATTCCTATGAAGTGAAACAAAAACCTTATACAGAAATGAAAATTTGTAGTTTTTTATGGGTATATTATGGATATCCAACATCTACGTATGAAGGAATTAATGTAGAATGCATGCGGAATCGTTGTGGAGAATTATTATCTCATCGCGATCGTGTTGATGCGGATTGTGTAGCAGGTGTTCCAGATTCTGGAATTGCACATGCGGTTGGTTATTCAAATGCATCTGGTATTCCATATGCACGTCCATTTATAAAATACACACCAACATGGCCACGTTCCTTTATGCCTTCATCTCAAATGCAACGTGCAAAAATTGCGAAAATGAAACTTATTCCAGTACAAGAAAATATTAAAGATAAAAAATTGTTATTAATTGATGACTCAATTGTACGTGGTACACAATTAGGGGAAACAACACAATTTTTATACGACAGTGGAGCAAAAGAAGTACATGTTCGTCCAGCCTGTCCACCAATTATTTTTGGATGTAAATATTTGAATTTTTCTCGTTCTAGCTCAGAAATGGAATTAATTACACGTCGAGTTATTCGTGATTTAGAGGGAGATAATGTTTCTGAAGATGTATTACAGGAATATGCAGATCCAAATACAGAACGTTATCAAAAAATGTGTGATGAAATTTGTAAACGTTCAAACTTTACATCTTTACGTTATCATCGTATTGATGATATGGTAGAAGCAATTGGATTACCAAAATGTAAATTATGTACTTATTGCTTTGATGGAAAAGAGTAATGAAAAGCTGTTTGATACAGCTTTTTTTATGTATTTCATTTTAGAAAATAAAAAAATAATGCTATAATAAATAACTAGTGAAAGTAAATGGAAAGAAGGTGATGCATATGAAACATGTTGTTACTGGTTTATTAGCCCATGTTGATGCTGGAAAAACTACGTTATCAGAGGCAATATTATATAAAAGTGGAACGTTACGGCATATGGGTCGAGTGGATCATCAAGATGCGTTTCTTGATTATGATGAGCAAGAAAGAAATAGAGGAATTACAATTTATAGTAAGCAAGCAAGCTTAGAATGGAAAGACATTCATTTAGATTTTGTAGATACTCCAGGACATGTGGATTTTTCATCTGAAATGGAAAGAACATTGCAAGTTTTAGATTATGCAATTTTAATTATTAGTGGAATTGATGGTATACAGGCGCATACAGAGACGATATGGAATTTATTAAAGGCATATGAAATACCAGTCTTTATCTTTGTAAATAAGATGGATATTAGTTATGATACAAAAGATGAAATAATGGAAAAATTAAAATCACAACTGGATTCAAATTGTATTGATTTTATGCAAACTGATGCAATGTTTTATGAAGAAGTTAGTATGAGTGAGGATACATTATTAGAAAAATATCTTCAACAAGATACAATCACAAAAGATGATATTGCATCAGCCATTGAACGACGGTTCATTTTTCCTGTTTATTTTGGATCTGCATTAAAATTAGAAGGAATAGAGAATTTATTAGATGGTATATCTACGTATATAACAAATAAAGAATATTCAAGTGAATTTGGAGCTAAAATATATAAAGTGACATATGATGAACAAGGAAATCGATTAGCACATGTTAAAGTCACTGGTGGAACATTACAGGCAAAGACAAAATTATCAGAAACTGAAAAAGTAGATCAAATTCGTATTTATAAAGGAAATAAATTTCAAGTTGTACAAGAGGTAAAAGCTGGTGATTTATGTGTTATCAAAGGCTTAAAAGAGTTACAGGCGGGAGATGGATTAGGATTTGAAGAAAATAATCAAATATCTTATGCAACTCCAGTAATGAATTATCATATGGTTCTTCCTAAAGAAGTAGATGCATTTGATATGATGCGGAAATTAAAGACATTTATGGAAGAAGATCCACAATTACATATCTCTTATCATGAATTAGAAAATGAAATCCGTGTACAAATTATGGGTGAAGTACAAATGGAAATTTTAAAACATAAAATTTTTCAAAAATTAGGGGTTTTAATTTCCTTTGATGAAGGTAGGGTAAATTATAAAGAAACAATTCTAAATACAGTAGAAGGTGTTGGGCATTTTGAACCATTGCGGCATTATGCAGAAGTACATCTTCTGTTAGAACCTCTACCACAGGGTAGTGGAATACAAGTGGATAGTGATATTTCAATGGATCTATTAGATCGTCATTGGCAACGCTTAATTCTGTCACATATAAAAGAAAAAGAACACATAGGTGTACTTGTTGGAGCTCCAATTGCAGATATGAAAATTACTTTAATTAGTGGAAAATCTCATGTTAAACATACAGACGCTGGAGACTTTCGACAAGCTACATATCGTGCAATTCGACAAGGACTTAGGAAGGCAGAAAGTATTCTATTAGAGCCGTATTATCAGTTTCAGTTAACAATTCCAACCAATTATATGAGTCGCGCTATTTTTGATTTAGAAAATATGAACGCTACATTTAGAATCGCTGACCAACAAGAAAAAATAACTATTATAAAAGGCGAAGCAGCAGTTGCAAAGATGCAATCTTATCCAATAACGTTACGTTCCTATACACAAGGGAAAGGGAAATTACAATGTAATGTGAATGGATATCGCCCATGTGAAAATATGGAAGAAGTTATTATGAAAATGAACTATGATCCAGATCGTGATATACGGAACTCATGTGATTCTGTATTTTGCGTACATGGAAGTGGATTTCATGTTCCATGGAATATGGTAGAACAATATATGCATATTCCATTACGAAATCAAACAATAAAAAAAGATCCTGTAAGAAAAGTTTCTCATAAAGTAGATGATGCCGAATTAAAGCGTGTATTTGAAAGCATTTATGGAAAAGAAAAAGTAAAAAAACGTACAACAATTAAGAAAAGACCTGAGGTAAAATCAACGATAGTGGAAAGTGTTAAAATTTTACCTGAATGTATTCTAGTGGATGGATATAATATGATTTTTGGATGGAATACGTTAAAACAATTAGCAAAAGAACATATGGATGCTGCAAAACATCAATTGATTAATACATTAAATAATTATCAAGGCTATCGAAAATGTGAAATTATATTGGTATTTGATGCTTATAAAAGAAAACAACATGATACATCAATTACAAAAGAAGGAAATATTCATGTTGTTTATACAAAAACATCGCAAACAGCAGATAGTTATATTGAAATGACAACACATAAATTAGCAAAAGATTATCGAGTTAGAGTTGCAACAAGTGATGGTTTGGAACAATTAATTGTCATTGGACAAGGTGCCGTACGTATTTCTGCGTTAGCGTTTGAAAAAGAAATTATGGCATGTCATGCAATGGAAATAAAGGAATATGAAAAGAATCAACCGGTATTTCGAAATCAATCATTAGAAGATATTCGTAAGTTTCATAAAAATTAAAAAATATACCATTAGGAGGAAAAGAAAATGAATAAAAGTAGAAAAGTAGTATTAGTAGGAACAGGATTTGTTGGAATGAGTATGGCTTATAGTTTTTTAAGTACTGGAGGAATTGACGAATTAGTATTAATTGATGTCAATAATGAAAAAGCAGAAGGAGAAGCAATGGATTTACAACATGGTTTACCTTATGCAGAAGGAAAATTAAATATAAAAGCAGGAGATTATTCTGAATGCAAAGATGCAGGAATTGTTGTAATCACAGCTGGAGTTACAATGAAAGAAGGAGAAACTCGTTTAGATATTGCTGCTAAAGATACAAAAATTATTAAAAGTGTTACGGAAAGTATTATGGCATCAGGATTTGATGGGATTATCGTAGTTGCTTCAAATCCAGTTGATAGTATGACATATGTTGCACAAAAAGTAAGTGGTTTACCAAAAGAACGAGTGATTGGATCAGGAACCATTTTAGATACTGCACGTTTACGTTATTTAATGAGCAAGTATTTAAATATTTCAACAAATAATATGCATTTATATATTATGGGAGAACACGGAGATTCAAGTTTTGTGCCTTGGACAAATGCATATATAGGATGTCAAAGTTTGTTAGATTTATTAGATGAACAAGGAAAAGATTTTAATGATTTATTAGATATTTATACGCAAGTACAACAAGCAGGATATGAAATTATTAAACGCAAACGTAGTACTTATTATGGAATTGGACTTTCATTAAATCGTTTAGTAAGAGCTATTTTAAATGATGAAAATGTGATTTTAACAGTATCTACATACCAACAAGGAGAATATGGTCAAGAAGGATTGTATATTGGAGTTCCAGCAATTGTAAATCGTGAAGGAGCATCTAAAATTATTAAATTAGAATTAAATGAAGTAGATCAAGCAAAATTTGATGCAAGTTGTGAGACATTAAAAAATATTAATACAAAAGTTATTGAACCATTATTATAAAAAAAGGGGCTGTGATAAATAAATCATAGACCATAAAAAAACACATCCAATTCCATAAGGAAAAAGATGTGTTTTTTGGTATAATTCATATATGAATTATACTCAAATTAACCAAGAATATTATACAGTATATCAGCCTTATATGCTACTAGATTTTGAAAATTCATATAAACATGATATTCCAAAAGATGATTTGAGCGTTACGATTATGGAAGTCTTAAGGAGGATAAATTTAAATGTTTTTATTGATTTCCAAAATTACGACGCTCGTTCTTATGACCTTGTCATGATGTTGGCAATCATCCTTCTCGCTTTTTCTGAAGAAGGATATGCTTCTTTAAGGAAGTTGGAAAAACTTTGTCGCTATGATATTCGTTATCGTAATATCACAAATGGATGCGTTCCAAGTTATAAAAGTTTCCAACGTTTTATTAACCAAACACTTAAGGGTTCTATTGATGATATAGGAAAACAGATTTATCTTTATGTTCAGGATAAAAAAGCTTTAGAAGAGCAGATCCTTTATATTGATGGAACCAAATTTGAAGCCAATGCCAATAAAATGACTTTTTGCTGGAAAGGATGGTCAAAACGCTATCTTTCTAGACACTGGCAAAAATACATGGAATTGATAAGGCAACTAAATAAATATTTTGAAAAACATAATATCGATATAAAATATTCGATTTTAAAATACCCAAGCATTGAATATATCATAAAAATAGATTCCGCTTTAGAGAGCTATATTGCTGAAAAGGGATATAAACGCCATAGAAAAGGGAAACATGAACTCTCAAAATTATGTGACGAATTGAAAACTAAGGCATTAGACATTTGGAAATATGCATTACAGAACGATATTTTAGGAGACAGAAATAGTTTCTCTAAAACAGATCCAGATGCAACTTTCATGCATATGAAATATGATTATTATAACCATACGAATGTATTCAAGCCAGGATACAATGTCCAAGTAGGTGTGAATAATGGATATATAGCGTTCAACTATATCAGCAGTGATGCCAATGATATAAGAACACTACAGCCTTTTTTAGAGGGATATAAACAGATGTATGGAGAATATCCTGATAGTATCGTTGCGGATGCAGGTTATGGAAGTTATGAAAATTATAACTATTGCTTCAGTAAAGGTATCAAAGGAATCATGAAATATAGCGGACATGAAAAAAGAAAACAAAAAGTAACTGAGAAAAACATGTTCAAACTGAGTCATATGGATCGTACAGAAGGTGGTGTACCTATTTGTCCAGCAGGACATACGTTTGATTTGGATAAAATAAAGCTTACATATAAAGGTATATATCCGATGACAACATGTTA
>JARHZK010000082.1 GCA_029258245.1 Longicatena sp.
GCACAACGCACAAATACGTATTTCGAAAACTTGATCATATTTGTATTTATTTCGCAATTGCAGGAAGTTATACGCCTATTGCATTATGTGTTATTGGCGGTAAACAAAGTATAATCATATTGACAATCGAGTGGATTTCTGTCATTGGAGGAATTCTTTTGAAATCATTATCTTCAAAATCTTTTCCTAAATTATCTATGACAATTTATATGATTATGGGATGGACAGCAATTTTTTTCTTACCTACCTTATTAAAAAATACTTCTTTTTTATTTATGAGTTTGATTCTTGGTGGAGGAATCATGTATACAATTGGAGCTATCTTCTATGGAAAGCCACAATATGAATATTTTCATTCCATTTGGCATATATGTATTAATATAGCGAGCATTTTACATTTTATCGCAATTGTATTTATTATGTGAAAATACAATATTAATAAATCTTATCCAACTGTTGATAAAAGATCAGCAGTCTTTTTTTATATAATATAAAAAAACATAGAATTTTTAAACATCATACAATTGTTTTAAGTGTATTAGAAGAATTATTCCCACTAGATTATTTAGTAAGAAAGTAAAATCATGTATAAATTATCAATTCATTTATACATTAATACATACTAATTATTGCACGACTAATACATCTATTATCAATCCTGTTATTCTTTTCAAAATATTATCCACTGATATTTCTATGAGTAACACCTTTCCTAATTATTCATTTTGCAGATGTAAAGAAAAGCAGATCTTGTTAATGAAATCTGCTCTGTCGATAACTTAAGATGAAAAAATTCGTTTTTTTATTTAATTGGTACAATAGTTGCTAAACCACCTAAACTTGTTTCTTTTAATTCTAGTGGCAATTTTTTACCTGTATAATTCATTGTATTTACAACCATATCAAAGCTTACTTTATGTTCTCGTAAACCACCAATACTCTGTGCTAAAATCGCTGCATCAACAGCACGCAAAACCCCTACAGCATTTCTTTCTATACAAGGAATCATAACATATCCTCCAACAGGATCACATGTTAATCCTAGGTGATGTTCAATACCAATCTCTGCAGCATATTCAATTTCTGCATTATTGCTACCACGTAAAAATGCAACCATAGCTGCCCCCATAGATACAGCGGCACCTATTTCCGCTTGACAACCTCCCTGTGCTCCTGAAATTGTAGCATTTTCTTTAATCAAATTTCCGAATAATCCTGCTATTTTTAGACCATTACATATTTTTTCACGTGAATAACCTAAATTCTTATGATAATAATAAACTAAAGACGGTATAATGCCACTACTTCCTAAAGTAGGCGCTGTAACTGTTATACTTCCTCCTGCATTTTCTTCGCTTGCACTATATGCATACGCACATAATAATAACTTTTCTTTTTCTATTACATCTTGGCACGCATCTGCTTTATCTTTCATGTCCTTTGCAATACGTTTCATGCATAGTTTGCCTGGAAGCACATCATTTTTAGACAATCCACTATCAACAGTTGCGATCATTTGATCCATAATTTTATTCATATAACCATTTAATTCATCAAACTCATCTACATATTCATAAAAATTTATTTTTTTAATTTCGCAATAATCTAATATTTCTTTTAAAGAGTGATGCGGATATATATCTTTTCCTTCTGGACTTTCTTCCCCTTCTACACGAATAGCACCCCCGCCTATTGAATATACTGTCATTTGTCCTAACAAATTATGTTCACAATCATATGCAAATAACGACATTGTATTTGGATGCTTAATACCCTCTTTTTGTCTAAAAAATACTTTACATTCTTTTGGCTTCATTGTATCGATGATGATTGCATCAGTTAGATGTCCTTTTCCAGTAAGTGATAAAGAACCATATAATTCCACTTCATAACTTTCTGCATCAGGAAATCTCTCTAAAAATAAGCAACATGCACGTTGCGGACCAAGAGTATGTGATGATGATGGTCCTGGACCAATTCTAAATAATTCATTTAATGATTTCATAAATATCTCCTTATAATTCTAATAAAAACATCTCAAAGCCTAATTTTTTTTCAATTAACCCACCCTTTAATTTTTGATCCAAATCCGCTAATTTAGCAAGCATTTTCATTAAATAATCACTAGTTAAATATTCAATACTCTGCATAGCCAATTTCACTCGATATGGATGTACATTCAAACTAGTTACAATTTCATCTTTTGTTTGTCCTTGTTGAATTAACACTTTAACTTCATACAAAAAACGAAACTGAGCTGCCAATAATGCAATCAAATAAATAGCATCAGTATTAATCACACATAAATCATTCCATATATAAAATGACTTTGAAATATTTTTTTCAACTACAGCATTAACTAAAGAAAACACATTCTCTTCTAACGGTTTTGTTACTAATTGAATAATAGCATTTTTTGTGATTGTATCACCATATAATTCTAATTTTTCTAATTCTCTTTGAATGCTTTCCATATCTAATGGTAATCGTTGCATTAGTTCCTGATAAGCATCCTCGTCTAGTATTATATTTCTTTTTTTTATTTGCTCTTGCACAAAACTTTTTTTTCCTGCTTCATCTAATTTTTTGAATTCTAATACTTTCCATTTATCTTTTATTTTTTTTACTATTTTTTTTCGTGTATCTAATTTTATAAACTCACCAATAAAAATAAGTATTGTGCTTTCCATTGGTTGGTCAATATAATCATCTAATATAGTAACATCAACATTCGTATCATTATTTGTTGATAAAAAATTTGCATGATAAACAAGAATCACCTTATATTGAGAAAAAAATGGAATTGTCATTGCATCTTCAAGAATCAAATCCATACTTATTTGAGACGCATCATATGTAATCACATTTAAATCATTTTCATCTTGAACATATTGAGATACAATCGTTTTCAATGTTTTTTTTAATCGATATTGTTCTTCTCCATAGAGGACATAGTTCATTATTTATCACCCGACTATTATTTTAACATAAAGATTGTATTACTGCTATAAATAACTATTAAAGTAAACCATATTGTCCTTTTGCTGTTTTAAAATAACTAAAGTATTTTCCAATTTTAATTACACAACTTCCTTGATTTTTAGAAATTATAGGATATATTTTTTCTTTTTTCATAAGATTTAATACTTCTTGATTAGGATGTTTATAAAAATTATTTCTACCACATGAAATCAATGAAATTGTAGGCTGTATTTGATGCAAAAATGAGCTAGATGAACTTGTTTTGCTTCCATGATGACCTGCTTTTAAAATATCTACCTCTAATTTTGGATACTGTCTTAACAATTCTCTTTCTCCTTTGATACCTAAATCTCCCATAAATAACGCTATTTTATCATATGCCTTTAATATAGTTACGATACTATTATCATTTTCATCATTGCCTTTATAATCTAATAATAAATATTTCATATATGCTTTTTCATGCTCTTTTGCTTTATCTTTTGTATCAATTACAATATCTACTTGAAATAATTCTTGTAATTCTTTTAAACCACCACTATGATCAAAATCATGATGAGTAATCAATAACTGATCAATTTTACGAATTCCTTGTGAATGTAAATAAGGAACTACAATATCTTTTGGAATATTCTTTTTTTTATTTCCCATAATGTCAATCATATAAACTTCTTTTTGATATGGCATTTGAATTAATGTACAATCTCCTTGTCCTACGTCTAACATTGTAATAGTTACAAATGGATTCGTGTAAGGAATTAAAAAAAATAAAATGAATAATGCAACTAACTTAATAGTATTCCAATAATTCTTGTAAGATATAAAACATATACTATGATACATCCATAAAATTACCCAACCCATATTTACACTTCCATATATAAGAAAATTTATATTATCTATCCTTTTGATTGCATTTAATAATTCATAACTTATAGTACAAAATAAAGATGTATTTGGTAACAGTAATATCCATGCTAATAAATACAAAATTGCATAAAAAATTCTTAATATTGGAAACAATATGATTTGAATAATATCGCATGAATGGAAAAAATATATTTGAATTGGAAAAAGAATAATTAAAGACATCATCCATTTATTTCTTTTTTGTACATTAAACAAATATATAATACGAAAAGTAATTGGAATTAAAAAACCTAGTTCATAAATATAATTAGGATTATAAAAAAGTATAAGTATCATAGATTTTCCTATTTGATCAAAAGATTTATCCTTTGTAATTATTTTTACAAATTGGAAACACAATAAACGAAATATCGATACTGAGACTATTGTCGTATATGCAATACCACATAATATAACAAAATTTATTATCAATCCTTTTTGATATCCAAAATATTTTTCCCAAATTTTCATAAAAAAATTAAGAATAAACGTTATATGCATTCCACTTGCAGAAATTAATGGAAATTCATCACTATTATAATTCCCATAAAGTAATCCTTTTATAATCTGTGATTGCTTTTTAGGTAAATTTTGTACATAAGAATATAAATAATGTCTTAAAGTACTTCCTTTTTTTAAAATCTCGTAATTTTTTATATTAATACTTTCGTATATTCCTTTTCTATTTGCCCATTTAGTAAAATCAAATTGTCCTTCATTGCATACAGAATCAATTTTTTTATAAACTCCTTTTAATCGTACTACATCATCATATGATATATCATCTAAACCATAAATCAATACCTTTTGCTGTCCATTAAACCCTATTGTATACTTCTCATTTATTTCTATAATTTTTACTTCTTTACTCGTATTATGCACATAATTTATTTGTCCATGTTGAACGCGTAAAAAAAATACAATACAAATAAACATGAATAAATATATTCCACATGAAAAACGTCTACTATGATAGAATGCAATACCTATCAACATGAATATACTCGCATAAATTGGTAATATAGCTAATATACATAAACAACATCCCAAAAATAGCCATTCGTCCTTCATAAAGATAACTTGTCCTTGATTTTAAGAAACATCTTTTCTCCAATTCCTTTTACTTCCATTAAATCTTCTAATTTTTGAAATTGAAATTTTTCACGATATTCAATAATACGCTGTGCTATTCCTGGGCCTATTCCTGGAAGCATATCTAATTCATCCAAAGATGCACTATTGATTGAAATAAGCATTTGCTCTGCTTTTTTTGGGACTACAATCACACTATTATTTTCGATATCGCTTGTCAAGTTTATAGAAGATAAGTCTGCTTCACTTGTAATCCCTCCACTTTTCTTTATCGCTATTTCTAATGTATCATGTATATCCAATGTATATACTCCTGGTTTTTGAACTTCACCTTTTATTTCAACAGTTTTTTGTTGTATTTTATAATCATTCATATCTATGACTTCTATTTGTTCATATGTTACTACAATAAATAATAGAAATAAAAAAAATACTGTTTTTTTCATATATCATACCTCCTATAATGATATACGTTCAAAAACAGATAAAACGTAAAAAAGCAGAAAAATCTGCTTTTATTTTAAATCAATAACTTTTACTTTATATGGTTCTTCAACATTTAAAATATCTACGACTGAACCAACTTTTTTATCCATTAAAGCAACCGCTAATGGAGTAATATTAGATAATTTCCCGTTTAATGGATCCGCTTCAATAGAACCTACAATTGTAAATGTCTCTTTTTCACCATCTGATAGATCTTCAATTGTCACAGTTGAACCTAATCCAATAGTCTTTCCATTTGTTTCTCTATCTTCTTCAATGACTTCAGCATTTTTAATCATTGCTTCTAATTCACGAATTCTTGCCTCAACACGTGCTTGACGATCACGTGCAGCATCATAATCAGCATTTTCACTTAAGTCACCTTGTGCACGAGCTTCTTGCAATTCACGGATTACTTCATCACGCACTGTATGAATTAAATTATCTTGTTCTTTTAAGAGTTCCTCTAACCCTTCTTTGGTTACATAAAACTTTTCTTCAGCCATATTTTCACTCCTATCATCGGCTAGTATTATAACACGTTTATTGTATTATTTAAAGATTGAATAATATTTTATTAATGTCGTAAATGAAATTTGTCAATATTTTTTTCTTGCTCTTCTAATGTCTTTGCATAATATATTTTCCCATTTCCATATATATCAGACACAAAATAAAGATAATCATTTTCAATAGGATGCAGCACTGCATCAATAGCATCTTTACCTGGATTTAAAATCGGTCCAATAGGTAAACCTTTATGTATATATGTATTATAAGGAGAGTCAATATTGGAATTAATTTCACAATCCACATGTGATTTTATATCATCATACAGAGCATAACACACAGTAACACTACTTCCTAATGGCATATTTTTCTTTAGCCGATTATTAAATAAACCAGTAATCATTTTCATATCTTCCACATTACTTGCTTCATATTGTATAATACTCGCATATGTAATAAGTTCTTGCATTGAATATCCTGATTTTCTTATGTCTTTTTTTAAAGGGTCGATTTCTTTTTGAAATTGATCTAAAAATACTTCTGTTATTTTTTCATTACTCGTATTAATTGGAATCGAATATGTTTGAGGAAATAAATAACCCTCTAATTTCACTTTATACTTATCATTTAAAATATCTTCAGTTAAAAAATCATATTTTTTTATTAATCCTTTTAAATAAAGCTCATTATTCCACAGGTTTAATAATTCATCCGCATTATTTCCTATTTTTTTTTCAATTTCATTTGCAATATCCTTTGCCCACATACCTTCTTTAATCGTTATAAGTGTATCTGAACCATTTGATTTCGTTTCATCATTTAAAACACTTAAAATTTTTTTTGTATCCCATGAAGGTTCAATTTTAAAACTTCCTGCCTTTATTTGATCTAGATGATGTAACTTCATATAAGCTTTTGTAATTGTTTTATTTCGAATTAATTTTTGCTTATACAGTTTATTAATAACCATATCCCCAGTTTCTTTGGTTTTTACTGAAAATATAACAGTTTCGTTTCTATCTGTTGTAGACAACTGATATTGACAAAAGCATAGACAACCTAAACACACAACTACAACAATAACTGCTACAATAAAGTATTTATTCTTAATCTGTAAATTTTTCATCTTCTTGGAATGCTCCAATGACCTCTTCAATCATTTGCCATTCTTCATCACTTTCTACTGGAATCAAATTTCCATTATCATCATAAGCAGAAGCAAACACATCATCTCCATCACCATCTGGATCAACAAAGACTACATATTTTCTACTATTATCTTCGCTTTCAAAAGTAAATAAAATTTCCATTTCCTTTTCTTCGCCATTTTCATCTACAACAAACATTGTATTTGTTTCTAACATTTTTTTATCCTCCTATAGAAAGGGGCTAACAAGCCCCTAACGATTACTATCTAAATAACCTTGTAAAATTTGTACCGCAGCCATTTGATCAATAATTTTTTTTCTTTTTTTTCGAGAAACATCAGCGCTAATCAATATACGTTCAGCGGCTACTGTAGTTAACCGCTCATCCCATAAAATAACTTTTACACCTAAAGTTTCAAGTCGCTTTTTAAATTCGATAGAAACTTCTCCACGTAAGCCAATATCCCCATTCATGTGTTTTGGTAATCCCAGCACAACTGTCTCCACTTGAAATTCTTTAATATATTTTTGTACCTGTTCAAATGCAGATTCATAATCGTCTTCCTCGAATCGAATTGTTTCTACAGGCCTTGCAATCATTCCAAGCACATCACTTACACTAATACCACAAGTTCGTGATCCTAAATCTAATCCTAAAGTACGCATTATTTCTCTTCATCCTCTAAATAAGATCTTACAAGCTCCTCAATAATTTCGTAACGCTCAACGCTTTGAATAATAATTCGTGCATTATTGTGAGATGAAATATAAGCAGGATCATTGCTAATTAAGTACCCGGCAAGCTGGTTTACCGAATTATAACCACGTTCATCTAATGCTTCCTTAACAACACGTAATACATGTTTGATATTGTCTCTTTTTAAATCTTCTGACTTAAAAGCCATAGTTTCTGTAATATCTTTCATAGTATTACCTCCTTTTTTATCTTTCTTTCATTTTATCCTATTTTATACAAATTGAAAACCCTAAGCTAATTTATTTTTTATGAATTCAATTGCATCATCTATTTTTGCTACATTTTTTCCACCAGCTTGTGCTAAATCAGGTCTTCCTCCACCTTTACCATCACAAATCTGTGCTGCTTCACGAACTAAGTCTCCACACTTAATTCCAGTTGAAACACTAGATTTATCTGCACCAGCTACAAAAACAACTTTATCATTTACAACACTTGCCAAGAACACTACAACATTATCTATCTGTCCTTTGATTGTACTAGCAATATCTTTTAATGCATTTGCATCAGCACCATCTAGACGTTTTATTAAAATGTTTCTTCCATTAATTTTTTGTACATCATGAATCAATTCATTAGCTTTTAATGTAAACATTTCATTTTGTAAAGAAGCCAATTCTTTTTTTAATTGCACCATTTCCTGTAATAATTGTTCAACTTTTGTATCAACATTTACAATTCCTTTTAATTTTAAATCTATAGCAATGGTACGTAATGTTTCTTCTTCAGCTGCAAATTCTTCATAAGCACTATATCCAGTTTTTGCAGTAATTCGTCGAACACCACTTCCAATACTTTCTTCAGAAATAATTTTACAAATCCCAATTTCTTGTGTGTTGTTTACATGACAACCACCACAGAATTCTTTTGATACATCTCCCATTGTTACAACTCGAACAATATCACCGTATTTTTCGTCAAATAATGCTGTCGCACCGCTTTGTTTTGCTTCTTCAAGTGGCATTTCAACTTTTGTAACTTTGTAATGTTCATTAATATATTTATTCACTAATTGTTCAATTTCTTTTAACTGTTCCTGTGTTACTTTTTCGTAATGTGTAAAATCAAAACGCAAATATTCATGATTCACAAAGCTTCCTGCCTGTTGAATATGTGTTCCAACTACTTCCTTCAACGCACTTTGTAGTAAATGTGTACAAGAATGATTTGAAGTAATGATATCACGTTTTTTACTATCTACAGATAATTGAACATGACTTCCAACTTTTAATGAACCCCTTTTTACACTGATTTTATGTAGATGTTGTTTATGTGGTGCTTTTACTGTATTCACAATAACTCCTTCTGCATCTCCATCAAAGTTTCCTGTATCTCCTACTTGTCCACCACTCTCTGCATAAAATACTGTAGTGTCGAAAATAGCGTCACCTTCATCACTTATTTCATCTACCGTTTTACCATCTTTAAATAAAGCAATAATTTTAGCATCACAAGTTCTTTCATCATAACCAATAAACTTGCTTTCTTGTGTAAATGCCATTAAATCAGCAGATTGACTTGACATAGATTCTACATCTTCTCGAGCATTTCTGGCACGTTCTCTTTGCTTTTTCATCTCTTTATCAAATCCATTAATATCTACATTGTATCCACTTTCTTCAGCAATTTCTGTAGTTAATTCTAATGGGAAACCATATGTATCATATAATTTAAACGCAGTTCCACCATCAATTAATTTGCTTTCTTTTTGCTTTTCCATAACCTCTAGCAATAATTTTTCACCATCTGCTAATGTAGCTTGAAAACGTTCTTCTTCCGCTTTAACTAACTTTGCAATATAATCTAATTTTTCTCCTAAATAAGGATAAAAATCTTTCATGATTTCGTATACAACTGGTACAAGTTGATACATGAATGCACCTTCAATTTTTAATTTTTTACCAAATCGAACAGCACGGCGTAACACTCTGCGCAATACATATCCTCTACCTTCATTAGCAAATAATGCTCCATCTGCTAAAGCAAATGTAACTGTACGAATATGGTCAGCAATCACGCGAAAAGCCATCTTGTTATTTGGATCATCATAGCGCATTTCTGTATATTTTTCAGTTGCGTGAATCAATGGTAAAAATAAATCAGTATCAAAATTTGTTTCTCCATTTTGAACCAAACAAACTAATCTTTCAAGTCCCATACCTGTATCAATATTTTTTTGAGGTAGTTCTTTATAATCTTTACGATCTACTCCTTCTTTTGCATCATATTGAGAAAATACATTATTCCACACCTCAATATAACGATCATTTTCTAGTTCTTCAAAAAATAATTTTTCTCCTAATCCTTCTGGGTCATATTCTATCCCACGATCATAAAATATTTCTGTATCAGGTCCACATGGCCCTTCACCAATTTGCCAAAAATTTCCTGGTGTTTTTAAAATATGTGATGGATTAACACCAATTTCTTTTGTCCAAATATCATATGCTTCAGTATCATCTATATACACCGTAATATATAAACGATCTTTATCAAATCCAATGTAATCTTCTCCAGTTAAAAACTCCCATGCAAAGTGAATAGCTTCTCTTTTAAAATAATCTCCGATAGAAAAGTTTCCTAGCATCTCAAAAAATGTATGATGTCGTGCAGTCTTTCCAACATTTTCAATATCATTTGTACGAATAGATTTTTG
>JARHZK010000090.1 GCA_029258245.1 Longicatena sp.
CACATTTTCTCCTGAATGGCCAAACTTTATTCCAACGTACAATTTACCTTCCAATTTCGGTAAACTATCCACCAGCAATGCTTCCCATTCATTTTTCCCAATTGCTGATTTTTGATTATATTTGATCCATAGTCCCAAACGTTGAATGTTGAAATCTATATTGTCAGATGTAATTTCATCCTCAATGGATCTTTCTGTAAATTGAAGCCCTAGAGATGGGTTTGTAAGATACCAGGCATCTACATCATGTGGATCTGTCATGAACTCAACAGACCATTCTGCCCATCCTGTATTTTTAGAAGTACCGGACATTACTCCATTTCTCATTTTTGTAAATACCGTTCCAGCTAAAACTGCGGTCGACGGAGTTCCACAAAAAAGTATCTGTGGATTCATCGAATCAGTGACGATATATTTCAATGCCGACTCCTGGTCGATCGTATATATATTTGCTAACATAAATATGTACAAAAATGATCATTTAAAAATGTACAAAATATAAGTTAAAATATCATGGTAATCAAGGAGAAGAACATGATATTTGAATGTAATGTAAACACAAACTTAGAAATAAACAATCTTATGGATTTACAAAAATTAAAGCCATTCATTGATAATGGTATGAAGGTTAACTATAGCCGACTTGCACGAGAATTTGATGTTGATAGAAGAACTATCAAGAAATATTGTTTAGGTTTTACAAAAAAAACAAAAAGATCTAGACATTCTAAAATGGATGCTTATTATGATATTATTTATGACTTACTTTACGACAAGGAAAATAATGATAAAAAGAAAGTATTTGAGTATAAAAGAATACTTTGGCAATATCTAAAAGATAACTATGATATGGATATCCCTCAATCATCTTTTCGAAGATATATTAGTTCTAAAGATGAGTTCCAATCCTATTTTAATGCCAAGAAGAAAAATGCAATCAAAGCCAAAACACCAATGCGATTTGAAACACTGCCCGCGAAACAAGCCCAATTGGATTGGAAAGAAAACTTTGAATTCGTATTGAATACTGGAGAATCAATCATTATTAATGTATTCGTATTTATCTTGAGTTTTTCAAGATATCGTATATATCGATTATCCTTAACGAAAACACAAGATGTTTTATTTCATTTCTTAACGGAATCATTTGAAGCTATCAATGGTGTACCTGAAGAGCTTGTGACGGATAATATGAGCACCGTCATGGATGTCGCTAGAACAGAATATTTTGAAGGTAAGATCAACAATAAATTTAAACAATTCGCTGATGACTTTGGTTTTAAGACGCATCCATGCATTGCAGGACGTCCTAATACAAAAGCTAAGGTTGAATCACCTATGAGAATATTAGATGAACTTAAGGCATATAGTGGCGATTTGTCCTATGAAGAATTAGTTATGAAATTAGAAGATATTAATAATCGGGAGAATTCGAAATATCATCCGGGATATGATTCAATACCATTATTTTCATTAAAAAAAGAAAAAGACCAATTATTGAAGCTTCCCGCGGATTCAATAAGAGGTCAGTATAAGATTACCCAATCTTTCGTAAAAGTAAATCAATCCTCCATGATCACATATAAACGTAATCAATATTCCGTACCACCAGAATATATCGGTAAAAGAGTGAATTTACAAAGTTATGATAATCAGATACATTTGTATTTTAACACAAAACTGATAGCAATTCATGATATAAGTACGAAACGATTGAATTATTTAAAAGATCATTATATCGACATAAGCAAACAGACCCTTAGTTTTGATGATGAGACTAAGATGGAAAACATCGCAGTAGAAAATTTAAAAGCGATTGGAGAAAGGTATAGTAATGAACACAGCACATGAACAATTGATAAATAATCTAAATTATTTAAAACTAAATGAAATGATACTTCATCTGGATGATACTATAAATTTTATTAATAAAAATAATCTATCATTTACTGACGGATTAATAAAATTAACAAATTATGAAATCGATCATAAAGAAGAAACAATGACGAAGGCAATGGTGAAAGTAGGCGCATTCCCACACTTAAAGGAACTGAATGATTTTGATTTTAGTTTTCAAGAAAACATCAATGAAGATCAGATCTATGATTTCACGACCCATAGATTCATCCATCAAAACGAAAATATCGTCTTTTTAGGCAGTAGTGGTGTAGGGAAAACGCACTTGGCAACTTCTATTGGAATATCAGCAGCTAAAAAAAGAATCTCAACATATTTTATTAAATGTCATGATTTAATCACTCAACTAAAAAAAGCAAATATTGAGAACAGATTGGAAGATAGGCTAAGACACTTTACCAAATATAAATTATTAATTATTGATGAACTAGGTTATTTACCAATTGATAAAGAAGATTCTAAATTATTATTTCAACTCATTGATCGAAGATATGAAAAAAGGAGCACGATCATCACAACGAATATCAACTTTTCATCATGGGGTGATATATTCAAAGATCCAGTATTAGCTAACGCTATTCTGGATCGCGTATTACATCATGCCCATGTAGTACAAATTACAGGCAAGTCATATAGATTAAAGGATTATTACTCAGAAGACAAGTAAATTGTACATATTTATATGATCAAAAATGTACATTTTTATGTTGACATTTATAGATAAGACCGTGATATGTAAATGTGGCGGATATATGGAGGGAAAGAGGTATGACCTTATCTTGGGAGGTCTTACAGAGGTACTGTGTTTTCGATTGTCATAACATTTATATTGGCATTTATTTCATTAAATTTACTTCTAATCCCAGCAGGACGCCTAAAATATCCTTTTCTTCATAATTTTATAAATGTCAACATAAAAATGTACATTTTTGATCATATAAATATGTACAATTTACTTGTCTTCTGAGTAATAATCCTTTAATCTATA
>JARHZK010000160.1 GCA_029258245.1 Longicatena sp.
CATAACCCTGTATTTAATAACTACTATCATTTAAAACGAAGTCAAGGCAAAGGTCATCTTTGTGCTTTAGGTCATTGTGTAATAAATTCACTCAAATAATTAAAACTTATTTATAGATTGAATTCATTTAAATGAGCTATTTAATACGATAGTTCTTTTCAACATATTTGCATTCACAATTTCAAAGAACAAATACTATATTTTCAAGTATTTTATATTTCAAACTTTTTCATAATTTATCACTTAACTTTAATATAGTTGTCTTTTTATAGCAAATTGGAGTTTACCATTTTTTTTAATATTTCACAATATAATATATAATAAAATATCTATTTTTTTCATAATAACTATCATTTTAAAAATAAATACTATATAATATACAGGTTAAATTGAGATTATCTATTCTATAAAAATAAATCACAATATTTGATATGATTTAGATATAATATTATTTAAAAAATTTGAATGGATTTACAAACAAAGACAGATAATTTTAAAATCACTATATAAATTTCAATTTTATATATATCATGGAGGTATCAATGGAATCAAATAAATTCGCACGGAATTTTAATTTTCTTAAAACAATGAAATTCACAATACCTACAATGATTATGATGGTATTTATGTCATTATATCAAATGGTTGATGGCGTATTTGTTTCAAATCTTGTAGGTGAACTAGGCTTAACTGCACTAAATGTAGTTTATCCATTCACTAGCGTTATTATAGCTATTTCTATTATGTTAGCTACCGGTTCAAGCGCTATTATTGCTTTAAATATGGGACAGAAAAAAAATCAAATTGCTAAAGAAAATTTTTCATTCATTATTCTTGTAGCAATCATCATATCAATTATCATTATAATATTAGGAATTACATTCATAAATCAAATGATTTACTTTTTGGGAGCAACACCATTAATATTTAACATGTGCTATGACTATTTAATTATCATGATTTTAGCTACTCCCCTTGCCATGTTACAAATGTTATTTCAAACATTCTTTGTTACTGCTGGAAAACCAAAACATGGATTATTTCTAACAATTCTTGGTGGTGTTTTAAACATTATACTTGATTACTTTTTTATTGCAAAATTAAATTTAGGAATTAAAGGTGCTGCTTATGCAACTTCTATTGGATATGGCATTGTAGCTATATATGGTTTATATTATTTTACATTTCATCAAAATGGACAACTATATTTCGTAAAACCTGTGATTCGTTTTGATGTACTTAAAAATTCTTGTTCAAACGGAATGAGTGAAATGATTAATAATCTAGCGGTTGCAATCACAACATATTTATTTAATATTATTGGTATTATGTATTTAAAAGAAGAAGGCGTAGCTGCTATTTCTATTATCTTATATGCGCAATTTATTATGACATCAATATTTATGGGTTACGCTAGCGGAATTGCTCCTGTATTCAGTTATAAATATGGAGCAAAAGATCACGAACAAATTCATAAATTATTTAAAATCAGTATTCAATTTACAATAGTTGTTTCTTTGATTACATTCTTATTATCTTTTATTGTAGCAAAACCAATTGCTCTAGTATTTGCTTCTCATAATACTTATGTATTAAATTTAACAATGGAAGGTTTTTTTCTATTTTCTATTTCTTTTTTATTTACTGGAATTAACATATTTTCATCTGCTTTATTTACCGCCTTTTCTAACGGAAAAATTTCTGGTTTTTTATCTTTATTAAGAACATTTATTTTCTTAGTTATTTCATTAATCATATTACCTTTACTAATTGGAAAAAATGGCATTTGGTTAGCTGTACCTTTAGCAGAAGGTCTTGCTATTATTTTCTCTGTTGCAGCTTTATTTAAAAACAGGTATACATATCATTTCTTTTAGACTATTAACAAATAAGTCATCCGTCATTTTTGTATCATGATATATTTTATCAAATATGTTCGAGATACTTGTTTATGACTATAACTAAAAAATGTGTAAAAAACAACCATATTATTTTAAAAACTTTAGAGTAATATATTGATAAACAATTCATTTAAGCTTTAGTAGAAGATTTATATAGTCCTATTAGAAATCGCTGAGTATAGATACTATAGTTTTATTCAAATAGTTACTTATTAAGTTTATATTCAGGAATTCTAATCACAAAAATGGAAATTTCAATAAAAAAGTAAAGACAAAGAAGTCAAATTATTAAAAAAACATGCAAAGATAAGCTTTTAAAATAAATAAAGAGAAAAACAATTTTGGTTAAATTCCTATTAAATGTTTTATGATCAAATAAAGTATATGTTTAGATGCAAGATACCCAACATCTACACTCTACAAAACCATTTTAGGAAATGTATAAAATTTATAGGTAAGCTATAAACACCCTTTGATAAAAAAGGAGTTTTTAAAAAATAGTAGTAGGTGAAATTTAAAATACCCATTTTGTTTATCTTTGCATTAACACTATTAGATATTATAGATTTTTTCATAGGCTCCTCCTTACTAAGATGTCCCTTCTTTAGATTGAGTCCATTAGATCCATACATTTTATATCGTTTTACCCAGTTTGACAATTGACTATCATTAATATTACCACTTATTGAAACACTTTTTCTTGAGATTCTCCTGCTAGAAACCTAGCAACTAAAATGTATCTTTCATCAACGGTATACACCATACAAGCAATAGATTGTTTTAAAGCATCTATCCCGTGTAAGTCAGTAATTTTAACCCATGTAGTAATTCTTTTTCTAAAGTTTTTTGTTCAATTCCTTCTAGTATTTCATACAATCTTCCATTATTATATAGTTCAGCACAATTCAACTTAAATACATAATCATATTTCATATAAAAACCCTCCTTACTGGTTTGTCTAGTAAAGAGGATACATATCAGTTCATGACCATTTGCAAAAATAAATACTTAAACGAGAAAAAAATCAATTGCATTTAAAAACATAAGCAAAAATAAATAAAATCAGAATTAAACTTTTTTAATAGAAAAAATTAATATTTAAAAGCTACAACAATTAAAGCAATATAAAAAGAAAAGGATTGAATTCATATCACAATATAGACAACAATCCATAAACACTATAATATTAAATTAATAAAGCTAACTTATTAGATTAATTACTTTTTCTTTAAATCACCACAATTAAGTCTATTTAAATATAAACGCCCAAAATTTCAACATGATAAAACAATCTTGTTAAAATTTTGAACATTTTTTATTATATATGATATTAATCTAAATTTTCATTTTATACTATTTTGAATAAAATTATGAATTAATCATTAATCGAATAATTTCATCATCACACTCTTTCATACCATCTCTTGCAATTTGCCCAATTCCTTTCATTGTATGTTCTATTGAATTACCCACTATTCCTTCGCCAGAATAAAATTGCTTTCCTTCTTTGAACATCGCATATCCAATAATACCTGCATCAACTGCAGAAGATATTTTTGCTGCACAACTAGGTTTTGCTCCATCGCATAATATGCCACTTGTAATTGCCAATGCATTTACAAGAGTATGACAAATGTGTTCGTAATCACCACCTAATAAATATGTAATTCCAGCTCCCGCTCCTGCTCCCGCACTTACTGCTCCACAATACGCTGAAAGTCGGCCAATAAATTGTTTTTGATATAATGTTGTTAAATTACTTATTACCAAAGCTCTATATAATTGTTCTTCGCTGCTATTTAATTCCATCGCATATGCATATACAGGCATTGAGGCAGTAATTCCTTGGTTTCCACTGCCCGAATTAATTATTACAGGTAATTCGCAACCACTCATTCTCGCATCACTTCCAGCTGCTGCTAAAGCTCTAGCTTTGATTTCAATACTATCTCCGTATGTATGTAATAAAATATTCGAAATATTTGCTCCATATCCTTTGTCTAAGCCTTCTTTGGCTATTGCATAGTTATAATCGATTTGTCTTTGAAGAGTTTCTTTAACATCATTTACATCAACAGACATTGCAAAATCATATATATCTTTCAAATGTAATGAATATCCTTCTTCCATTTGAACAATATCTTCTTTTTGATATAGTATTTGATTATCTTTTGTGACCAACACAACATTTGCATGAGTATTACGTATATGGACTGTTGCACAATGCTTAATTCCTGTCACTTCAACTGTTATTTCTAATGTACATCCACTTTGAATTCTATGTAAATTCATTTCTGTATATTCTAAAAATGTCTCCATTTTTAAAATATCTTCTTTTTTTACATCAGCGATCACTTCTAATTTTTTATCAGCATTTCCTCCACATATACCTATGGCAGCAGCAACTAAAATTCCTTTTTTCCCATTTGTATTAGGAACTACAACACTTTTTACATTTTTAATAATATTTCCACTTGCAAAAACATCTACCTTTATAATATCATCATCAAGTACTTTTTTGGCTAATGCTGAAGCATAAGCTATAGCAATAGGTTCCGTACAACCCATAGCTGGAACTAATTCTTTTTTTAAAATATCTAAATAATATTTATAATTTGCATCGCTTTTTTTCATGGTAATCCTCCTAATGATTTGTCTCTATCTTAAAAACAAATCGTGTAATACGATTTGTTTTTATTTTATTCAAT
This sequence comes from Longicatena sp., assembly GCA_029258245.1. Taxonomy (GTDB): domain Bacteria; phylum Bacillota_I; class Bacilli_A; order Erysipelotrichales; family Erysipelotrichaceae; genus Longicatena_A. Next base: position 4,610 of record JARHZK010000160.1, read on the forward strand.
GGGTGTTTGATAAAATCTTCCTTCTACATATTCAGTTTTTGTAACATTTACAAAACTTGTCTGATCTAGTTCATGAATTCGATTTACTAAACTTTTAACTTCCATACTATCTACAACTGTATATAACATTGTACGTGGAGTTCCTAAATACGTTCCTATTCCTTCTAAACGTGTTACGCCATGATGCGTACTTGTTTGAATTTCTCTAATTAATTTATCTGGGTCAGATGTCACTATAGTTACTGTCATTTTTTTATATCTTTTATGTACTGTATTAATAATTTGTGTAGAACAAAACTGAAATATAATAGAATATAATGCTTTGTCCCATCCAAATAAATACCCAGCAATAAGCAACATGATTGCATTTAAACCTAAAATAAAATTCCATGCAGGTTGTTTTGTTTTTTGCGAAATCCACATTGCAATAAAATCAGTTCCTCCACTGCTTGCATTACCTCTCAATGCAATTCCTAAAGCAATTCCTTGTAAAATACCACCAAATACAGATATTAATAAGATATCTTCTGTAATATTTGTCATAGGTAATATTTCAACAAAAAGACCTGTTAAAACAATCATAACACAGGAATAGAATGTAAACTTTTTCCCTACAGTTTTAAATCCAATATATGCAGGAATAGCATTTAATGAAAAATTTACTAATGAATACGAAATTTCAAAATGAAAAAATTTTTCACATATTCTTTGTATTAAAACTGTAATTCCTGTAAATCCACCTGGAAATAACCCTCCTGCACTAATAAACGTGTTGATATTTATAGCACATAATAAAGAACCGATCACCACACACGTAACTGTAATTAAATCCTTGTACTTTTTATTTTTCACCATATGCTTCACCCTTAATAACTTTAATTTTATTATACTACCATTTCCCATTAATTCCTAGCACGAATATATTTATAATTATTTTTTATCATATTTTATATTATATTTGAGTACAATACTTTGAAAGGATGAATACCATGAAGAAATATATATTAAAAATGAAAAATAAAATACTATGTAAAAATGCTATCTCTATTACCTATAACAATAAAAAATATTTAATTATTGTAAATGGAGAATGTTATAACCTACATGAAGTATATGAACTTTTATCAAAAAATTACTCTTTGAATAAATCCTTGGAGGAAATTGTATTTTTTGCTTACCAAAAGTGGAAATTTAATATTTATTCAAACTTAGAAGGTGCATATAGCTTTGTTATAGGATGTGATGATGAATTATATGCTTTTAGAGACCCATTTGGATTAGCACAAATATATTATACGAACTACAATGATTATATTTGGATTTCCAATACTATTGATATGCTTCTCACACATAGTAATCGACCTCCTATACTAGATTCAAATGGAATTTTAGAATTATTTGCTTTTGGACCAAGCTGTAGTGAAGACAAAACATTATTTTCAAATATATACTCACTCCCAATAGGATCTTATTTAACCATTAAAAATAAAAAACAATATATTAAACAATATTATCATATTCCAACATATCCTCACACAGATGATTTTAATTCAACTTTACAAAAAGTACATGAACTTTTAACACATTCGATTCATCAGCAATTGTCTGACTGCAAAGCTTCTTTTTTATCAGGTGGTTTAGATAGTAGTATTATTCATGCAGTTTGTGCACATAAACAAGAATGGAGTACGTATTCATTAGATTATGTTGGAAATACAGAAAATTTCATTAAGAACCATTATCAAGTATCTTTAGACAATACTTTCATTCAAGAAATGTTAGATAAATATCCCTCTCTTCATACTTCATTTTCAATTTCTCAAGAAAAACTTGCATCATTACTTGATGACGCAATGCTAGCAACAAATCAACCTGGAATGGCTGATATTGATTCTTCCTTATTATGGCTTTGCCAACAAGTTCAAAAAGAACAGAAAATTATATTAAGTGGAGAATGTAGCGATGAAATTTTTGGTGGTTATCCATGGTTTTATAGAAATGAATTAAAAAATCTTAAAACATTTCCTTGGCTTCAATCAACATCACAACGTATTCAATTACTAAAAAAAGATATCCAAAAACTTCCTTATGAAGAATATATTCAACAACAATATAATAATACAATAAAAAATATTCATTATCTTAATTCTGATACAGAAGATGATAAAAAATATCGTATTCATACAATCTTATGTATACATTGGTTCATGCAAACTTTAATCAGAAGACAAGTGACTATGTCAAACTCTGCTAATTTAATAATTCGAACACCTTTTGCAAATCTTCATTTAATTGAATATGTATATAATATTCCATGGGCTATGAAATATTACAATAATCAAGAAAAAGGAATATTACGTAAAGCTTTTGAAAACGAACTGCCTTATAATATTTGTTGGAGAAAGAAAAACCCTTATCCCAAAACACATAACCCTAAATATGCATCCATCATATCATCTATGCTACAAAATCGATACAATGATTCAAGTTCACCTTTACA
>JARHZK010000163.1 GCA_029258245.1 Longicatena sp.
ATATTTATAAATTGGTTTTACTTCTACTATATTTTTTCCCTCATTATTCGTTGCCGTAAATTTTAAGATTTCATAATCTTTTCCATTATGTTCTTTCATTGTATTTATTAGATTATGTTCATCATTATAAATGAGTTTTTCTCCATCTTCTTTTATAAAACCAATTAATTCATCATGATGCATAGAGAAACAGAATTTAGCATTCTCTTGAATTCCTTTTTGTTTCTTTGCATTTTTATACCACTCTTTATCGATTATATAGGACTGTTGTGTAGCTTTCCATTTTATATTACTATAACGTACGGTTACAAATTGATAATGTCCATCTTCATCTAAATAAAAGTCTGTTCGATATGGGGAAATTTGTTGTAATACAACCTTCTTATCATCTTTTATTTTATAGTTACTAGTGATATCGATTCTGTTTCCTAATGTACAATCCACATATTTCATTTGTTTAATTGCTGGGCCATTATTCTTTTTAGAATATTTCGTTACAAAACCATGCTCATTTTTATATAAGAATAGAGGGTTATCTCCTTTTAATTTGATTTTTCCTTTGTCTAATGTATATATTTTAGAATCATCTTTATAAGTATCATAATGATCTTTTATTATCTTTATAAATTTTTCAAATGTTTGTGAATCATGAATTGCCATTAAATATTTATTTTGATAACTTTCATTTAATATATCATTTGTTAACTTATCAAATTTAGGATCGTATATATCTCCATATTTCTTAATTAATTTTTCTTCTCCTTCAATAATTCTCGTACTATAAATCGTATCATCTGCAATTTGCCGATTTGGTTTTGTATCAATTTTATGAGAGAATTTTGTTATTTTAACATCTTTTAATTGATTAATAAAATTCATATATTTAGGATCAAAATATGAATTATCATCCATTGGAAGATATTCTCCAGTTTCATCATCATAAACGTCTTTAATATTTTTAACATCTAATAATTTATTTAATAAATTTAATTTTTTTATGGATGCGACGATAAGCGCATCAATTGCATGATGACTATGATCTTCTTCCCTAACTTTTTGTAAATTTACTTTTTTTCGAAATGCACTGGTTGCTGCTCCACGAATTGTATGTACTTTAGTATCTATTTCATTTTGTTTAAAATAATCCTCTAGTGTATTAAATACAACTCGATTCGCATAACTTGTATCTATTAAATTTCGATTTACAAATTCTTTTCGAACATCTAATTTTGTATAATCTTTTTGAGATAATAAATATTCTTTTTTCTTATTACTTATTTTATCTTCTTTTCTTAAATTTAAAACATATGCCTGATATTCTTGAATGGAAACTGATTTTAAGTTTTTATTCTTTATTTTTCCTTGTTTAATTGCGTTATAAGGTGTTTCATTTCCTTTATCTTGATTTGCTTTTCTTCTAACTAATACCTTGTTATTAAAAGAATCGTCTAATGAAATTGAAATCGGTATAATATGATCTATTTCATATGCAGTTGGATCGTTCATAATTAGATTTAAATCAATTGGTTCTAAAGAATATGCACACTTACCATCTTGATCCATATATAAACGTATTTTTTCTCTTGTTTTTGCATTTAATGGACGCCCGTTGACTACTTCATCTACTTCCTCTCTACGTTTTTTAAAATATTTTTGTGCATCATCAATGCGCTTCTTTTGTTCTTTTGAATTTTTATCTCTTGTAGTCTCTACTACAATACTGTCAAACTCTCCATATCGTTTTCTTGCAGCATTTACAACTTTAATTGCTTCTCGAATTGCTCTTTTTGCAACTGGACTCAAAATGGCAGTATTATCTTCTTGAATATTTTTCTTTCCTTTTTGATTTATTTTTTGTTCTAACTTTTTAGAAGACTGTAAAATTTGCATTTGATTCATTTCCGTATTTAATAATTCTTCATTCATTTCATAAATTGCTTTTAACGATAATGAATGATATCCACGAATCCCTGTAATATTTGCTAAACTATAAATACATTCTTTTGAGAGATTGTCATTAAGTTTTTCAATAGATTCAATTCTTTCCTGTATATCTTTTGTACGCGTTAATATTTCTGAAATACTATCTACAAATTTAACATCTTTTACAAGTTCTTTTTCATTATTCTTCTCTAATACTTTTGCAATTATTTTAAATCCTTTAAATTCTGTTAAAATAGGTTTGTCCTTTTTATCAATTCTAAATCCACTGATTTTTTCTATTTCTACTCCTAAAAATTTTGATAACTGTAATGGTGTAATATTTTTCTTTGTTTGTATAATTGAAATGATTTCTTGTTTTTGTTCAGGTGTGATTTTTTCTTCATCAATTTTTAAATTATTTAAATCATTTAAAAAATTAAATAATTCTGCACTATATGACATTTTAGGTGCTCTTAATTCTTCAGGATAAATACTACAATGACCTCGCATTTTTTCAATTAAATCAATTTTTATAATTCTGCCATCCTCTTCAATAAATCTGCCGTATATAGTAGGAGATTTTAGGCTTCCTGGTCCTTCATAATATTGTCTTTTGCGTTGGATAATATTTAATATTTTTTCAATATTCTCTTCTTTCAATCCTTGAATAGATAAAAGTTGCTTTGCTTCTTTTAAATAATCGCTTGTTCTAAAATTGTTGTAATTTCCATGAATTTTACCATATTTTTGTTCATTCATTTTTTGTACTTGGCAAACATAGTATCCTTGTTTTAATAATATGTCATTTTCTTGTAATATTTTTTTTGTTTCTCCTAATTCTTTCGCCTTCGTTTCGTCATCCTCTACCATATCTAGACTAGATCCACGTCGTTTTGCATAATGTAAACAAACCCTTGTTAATTCTTTGTTTGTCAGTTTTTCTGATAAGCCTTTAATACGTAAATCATATGGATTATTATGTATTAAATTACAATTTTCATAGATTCCTAACTCTTTTAGTAAATTTTCCATATCCTGTATACGGTTTACTTTTCTTGATTTTAATCTTCTAGATCCTCTTTTTTCTCTACGAGTTTCATTTTCAGCTGCTGTTCCCTCTTTAAACAATCGTACTCCACAATCAACTATTTCATTATTTTCGATATCTATAATTCCATACCCTACAGATGTTATTCCTATATCTAATCCCAAAACTAATTGTTTCATAATTTCCCCTCACTTTCTATATCTTATATAATATCATAAATTATTATTTTAATCTACGCATTATCGTAAGCGTATACATTTATAAATTGTTTCAATTCCCAATATCCCATATTGAACTATTTTTTACATTTCATTATAATAATGGAAGAATATGCTTATAACATAAATACTTTTATAATTAGGAGGTATTATATGATAAAATCAAAAGAACATTTTCATGGTAGTGATCTTGAAAAAATAGAAAAAATATACGGTATCAAAAAAGAAGATATTATCAGCTTTTCGGCCAATGTTAATCCGCTTGGAATTTCTCCTTTGTTAAGAAAAGAATTATCCTATAAAATAGATGCAATTACTTCTTATCCAGATCGTGAATATACAGAACTTCGCAAAAGTATATGCAACTATACAGGTGCTGATTTTCATAAAATTATTGTAGGAAATGGTACTACCGAATTAATATCTCTTTTTATTCAAAGTATTTGTCCTAAAAGGGCATTGATTCTAGGGCCTACTTATTCAGAATATGAAAGAGAAATTTCTTTATCCAATGGACAAACGCTCTATTATCCTTTAAAAGAAGAACATAATTTTAAACTTGATATCAATGATTTTTGTAGTCAATTTAATGAAACAATAAACCTTGTTGTTTTATGTAATCCTAATAATCCTACTGCTTCTGCAATTTCTAAAAAAGATATGGAGTATATTTTAAAAGTTGCTGATAAATATAATATTATCGTAATGGTAGATGAAACCTATGTTGAATTTTCACCAGAAACTATGAATATTTCTGCTATTCCTCTTACAAATTCTTATAATAATCTTATTATTTTACGCGGTATTTCAAAGTTTTTTGCATCCCCAGGTCTTCGTTTAGGTTATGCAATTACCGGAAATTCTGATTTAATAAACTATATCAATACTAAGAAAAATCCTTGGACAATCAATAGTTTAGCAGAAGTTGCTGGATGTATTATGTTTTCTGATCAAGACTATATTGAAAAGACTAAAACATTGATTTCTACAGAAAGAGAACGAATTACTTCATTACTTTCTACTTGGGATTGTTTAAAAGTTTATCCTACCTATGCGAATTTTGTTTTAGTTAAAATTTTAAAGGATGATATTACAGCTGATCAAATATTTGATTTCTGTATAAAAAAAGGACTCATGATTCGAGATTGTTCTGATTTTCCATATCTTGATTCGTCCTTTATTCGCTTTTGTATTATGAATCCAGAACAGAATGATGCCTTAATCCAAGCATTAAAAGAATGTTTAAAAATATCCTAATTCTTATCCTAGTTAGAAGCACTTTCTATATATTTCTGTGCTTCTTTTTTATTCTATCCAATACAGATATACGAATATTAAAAAAGCATATTAGAATCATTTTTATCAACGATTCTAATATGCTTATAAACAATTCAATAATGTACTTTTTTACTCTTTATTTTTGATATACTATGTTACCTTCAACAATCGTCATATAGGCGTCTGCACCAATTGTAGTTAATGGATTTGCATTCCAAATTACAACATCTCCATCTTTTCCAGGTTCTAAGCTACCAACTCGATTTGCAATTCCTGTTTGAACTGCTGGATTAATTGTAATCGCATGCCATGCTTCTTCCATATCAAGACCAGCATTTGCAGCAAGTCCTGCACACATTGGCAAATATTGTAAAGGAATCACTGGTGCATCTGTAATAATACTAATTGGAACACCTGCATCATGTAAAACCGCTGGCGTTTCAAAACATTTATTTTGTAACTCAACTTTTGGCTTACCTCCCAAAGTTGGACCTACAAAAGCACAAATTCCTTCTTCAGCTAACTCATCTGCAATACATATACCATCCGTGCAGTGGTCTAATGTCATGTTTAAATCAAATTCTTTTGCGATACGAATCGCTGTTAAAATATCATCACAACGATGCGCATGAACTTTTAAAGGAATCTCTTTTTTCATAACAGGAATCATTGCCTCTAATTTCATATCAAATGCAGGATTTTTTCCAGATTCTTTATCTTCTAAATAGCGACGAGATTTAAATAATAATTCACGAAGTAATGCTGCAACCCCCATACGTGTCATAGGACTTTTATTAGAATTTTTTCCATAACAACGTTTCGGATTTTCACCAAAAGCACATTTCATCGCAAGTGGTGACTTTACAATCATTTTATCTACACGTTTTCCTACAAGCTTAATGGCTGCAAAAGTACCACCTACAACATTTGCACTACCAGGACCTGTACATGCGGTAGTTACCCCACCTTGTAATGCAAGACCAAATGCTTCATCCATAGGATATATAGAATCAATAGCACGCATTTCTGGTGTTAAAGGATCTACTATTTCATTATAATCCTGTCCTTCCCATCCAATTCCTTCATTATCCAAACCAATATGACAATGTGCTTCTACACATCCAGGTGTAACTAATCTTCCTTCTGCATCAACAATCTTTGCATCCTTAGGAGCAACTATATCTTTTCCAATTGCTTCAATTTTTCCTTTATCATTGATAAGTACACAACCATTTTCAATATCTTGTCCTACCATAGGTTTAATATATCCATTTTTTATTAACAACATTTTTGATTCCTTCTTTCTAATTTTCCTTATTTTAGCATATTCTCTATAAATATGAAACATATTTTCAAATTTATTTTTCTTTTCATTAATTTACAGTAACTTTATTGCAAATTGTGTTTATACATTTGAAATATGACTTTATCTATTAATATTTTGTATGTTTTCTAATTAATCTAACTCATTTATTCTCTATTTCAAAGATATTTTGAAATTCCTCATAATAGTAAAAAGATTCTCAAAAAATAGACGTTTTTCTTCGTTTATCTTTAAAGAATCTTTTATTTAAATGAAACATACCTTTATTTTTTATTTATTTGATAATTATAAATATAAGAAGATACTTCCTTCATCATTCCTCTATTATTCCCTACACCATCTGAAAAAATAACTAAAACATACGGACGATTTGGTGCATATACAATTCCTCCATCATGATAACATGCATATGCTTCTCCTGTTTTACTTGCATATGGAGTAGTACTTGGTAATCCTTGCATAATACCTTCATCATCATCACATTGCAATAAAATATTGATCATTTCTTGACATCGCTGAGGATTTACAATTTGACCATAATAGAGCTTTTCAAAAAATATTCCAATATCAGATGCACAACTTACATTACTTGAAATTCCTGAAAAATAGTCATTCCCAGGTCGAAGTCCATGATATACTCCTGTATTTCTCATTCCTATAGAAGAAGCAAAATTACGTACGCATTCAGCTCCTTTTTGTCCATCTCCATTTCCTAATCCTCTCATGACTTTATTATAACTCGTATTATCACTAATAATAATCATTGGATGAATATAGTCAATATATGAGTTATATTCAATTGCGCCTTTTTCTACTTGTTGCATAAATGTTCCAAGAGTGGCAACTTTAATCATACAACATGGATACATCGTCACATCGTTCAATATAAATCCTTCACCACTTGTTAAATCTTTAAAATATACAGAACTTGTACCTCCATATCGCTGAATAATACTTTGTACTCCTTGTTTTAAGGATGCTAGCTCTTTTGGAACATGTACTTCTTGTGTTGATTGTGGAACTTTGGGTTCTTTATTCTCCTTGATTATATAAATAACCCCATTCTCATCAATTTTACAATTTTGCTCAACACCATCGATAGTTATCACTTTTGTTGTATTTTTTACTAAACTTCCATCTTTTTCAAAATAATATTGTTGATTATTGATTTTCTGTAATCCATAAACCATTTTTCCATCTACACCAAAATAAAATGTATGTTTTTTATTATCTTTTTCAATATCGATCAATCTTTCTTTTACCATCGCAAAATCAGTATCAAAATAATAATTATTACTTTTTATTTTGGTTAAACCTTTTGCCATTCTACCTTTTTCATCGGCATAATATGTAACATTATTTTTATTAAAAAAGCCTTTATATAAATATCCTGTCTTCTCATTAAAATAATATGTTTCCCCATCTATTTTTTGTTTTCCATATAATTTTTTTCCTTTTTGATAATATACTATTTGATCTTTTTCTTTATTTTTCAAAATAAATCCTGTTTGATTTTTATAATGATATAGAATTCCTAGCCCTACACATATAATTATAAATAATATTACACAGAGTATTCCCTTTCTTTTATTTTTCACATCTATCCCTCAATTTTCCTACATATCTCTTTTTTATATAAATTTATTATTTTATTTTTTTATTGAAAATAATTCTTTCAATGTTTCCTTATCCATTTTTGCGATTGACATATTTGTATCAGATATTAAAGCATCACTCAGCTCTTTCTTACTATTTTGCATTTCATGAATTTTTGCCTCAATGGAGTTTTTCATTAACATTTTATATACCACAACATTATTTTTTTGTCCTATGCGATAGGCACGATCAGTTGCCTGATTTTGTGCACTAATGTTCCACCATGGATCTAAATGGATAACTGCTTCTGCACTTGTCAAATTTAATCCAGTTCCTCCTGCCTTTAAAGAAATTAAAAATACGGTTGAATCATCTTGTTGAAATGCGTCCACTTCAATTTTACGATTTTCTTTTGACGTTTTCCCAGTTAACATGTGATATTTTATATTCTTTTTATTAAGTTCTTCTATCATAAAATCAAATGTCTTTGTAAATGATGAGAACACCAATACTTTTTTATTATTTTCTTTTAATTGTTCAATTAATTCGATACAGGCAGTTAATTTCGTACTCGATTGCTGTATTTGATCATATACCATTCGTGCTTCACAACATAGCTGTCGAAGTTTTGTCATCATCGCCAATACAATAATGGAATCTACTTTTTCAAATTCAAATTGTTTTTGAAGTTCTTCATTCACAAGCATTAAGTTTGCTAAATACAATTTTTCTTCCTCTTCATTAAATTCCAACCATACATCTTTTTCTATTTTATCAGGCAACTCTTTTAATACCACATCTTTTGTTCTTCGTAAGATAAATGGTTCGATCATAGTCTTCAATTCTTTTTGTTTTTCGATATTTTTTTGAATTTGTATCTCTTTTTCATAATGTTTACTAAAGTAGGACTGATCAAATAAATATCCTGGTAATAAGAAATCAAAAATACTCCATAATTCACTTAAAGAATTTTCAATTGGTGTTCCCGTTAATGCGAGACGGTGTTTTGCATTCAGTAATTTTACACATTTGGCATTCTGTGTAATATAGTTTTTAATATAATGCGCCTCATCTAAAATGACATAGTTAAAATTCTTTTTTCTATATAAGTTTATATCTCTTTTTAAATAATCATACGTAGTAATATATAATTGATGTTTTTCTTGTATACTCAATTTTCTATCATCTTGACAACCATGTACACAAACTGCATCTACATCAATATCAAACTTTTCAATTTCTTGCATCCAGTTATACATTAAAGAGCTCGGACATATGATAATATTCTCATCTGCTTTTGTTGTGAATAAATCTAGTAAACACAAGACTTGAATCGTTTTTCCCAAGCCCATATCATCTGCTAAGATTCCATTTAAGTCTAAATCCTGCAATTGTTTCATCCATTCCACACCCTCAATTTGATATGGACGTAATATTGCTTGATATTTCTCATTCACTACCATTGTTTTTCTTTGCGTTAATTGTGATAATTTTTGAATATAATTTTCAACATTTTTTGTACTTCGAACATCTAACTCTTCATTCCATTCTTGAAAATGAATTGCATCATAAATTGGTCTTTCGATTTCTGACTCAACAATTTCGCCTTTTGAAAGATGCATTTTTCCAACAAGTTCATCAAATTTTTGAATTGCATCTCCTTGTAAAGAAACAATATCTCCATTTTTTAATTGATAAAAAGTTTTCTTTTTTCGATATGCCTGTAATACAGACATTAATTCATCTTTTGAAATATTACTATTCAAATCAATTTTTAATAATTGATGATCCATATGTATACCAACTGAAAGAGACATTTGTTTCTGCATTTTTAATTTCATTAATGCATCTGAAATAAGCACATCTCCATACGCTTGTAAACGCGGAATCCCTTCCTTTAAAAATTGTAGTAAATTTTTACCTTTTGTTTTAAAAATTGCCTCTTGATTCTCAATTGAATTTGCGTATTTTACAAGAATTGCTTCCATAATAGTAATAGGATATTGTTGCATATCTCCAAAAAAAGAATAGGTTTTTTCACGCACATCATACGTTCCCCATACTTTTACAAAATTTTCCTCTAAATCAGAATAAATCTTGATATTCTCTGGTTTTACTATTTTTGATGTAAGGTCTTCACATTGAATATTAATATAGGAAGTCAATAATTGTAAGTATTCTTGATATAAACTATAAAAGTCATTTATAGAAACATACATACTTGATTGTTCAAAAAATTTAGCTATCAATTGCTTACATCTTCCTTGCCAATCTAATGGTATCCAATATACATCATCTTCTCTTATTTCATAAAGTTGCGTATTTCCCATAATAATGATGCATTCATGATGAAACGAAAGAGATAATTCATAATACTCTTTTTTATTTTCGCAAATAATGGTAGGAACAAATTCTGATTTTGGAATATGTTTTGAGCAATGTGTATCGGATAAATCATTTGTTAATAAAAGAAAATCATCAATTTCGTTTTCAAATACGCTGCATTTTTGTTGCCATAGATTTCTTGTGACATATTTTCGTAAAAAATCAATAATTTTTTGTGATTCTTGATCAAAAGACTCATAGTCTAATTTCCAATAATTATTTACCCCAAAATACTCTGCCTTCTTTTGATCCACCTTTTCCACAAAACGGGTTACATTTTTTATAGAATACGACTTTTTACCATTGCTTATTTTTAAACGAAACCATACATATTTATCATCTTCAAGTTCATGATGTATTTCCATGTATAAGTAATAATTTGCATCTTCCACAAATATATCCGCAATACATTTCATACGATAGTTTTTTAAAAATTCTTCTGATTCTTTCAATGATTGTTGAATAAACCTACTTCTTTCTTTTTCTTCAACAAATGCTTTCCAATCTATTTTTTTAGGAAGTTCTTCATAGGTAAGTTCCAATTCATTTACTGCAGCAACCGCTAGTAAGACATCAAAACATAAATCATTTTTAAATACTTCATGTCGTGTACAACTTACATTTAATAATTCATCATCCCGAACTATTAATTCTACTTGGGTTCGTTTGAAAACTGAATAATAATTATCAATTGTAACTATGATTTTAAGAACGGATTGATTTTGAAACTGCACTTTTTTAATTTCAATATCCGTAATATCTTCATCGTATAATCGATACCGAATAATATCCCATGGATAACTTCTACCACAATGTTGTAAATTAAGTTTTTTTTCATTTATATATATTTTACTCATATCTATTCCTCGTTCATTAAAAATCACATTGACTCTGTTTTACAAATAAAACAAATTTTCTTTTTTATCTTTATAAGTTTGTTCTAGCATTTTCACATGAGATAAAAAATCTTCTTGATCAAAATACTTGGCATGCTTAGGACATTGTTGAATGCATGCATGACATTTGATACAAGTCCCATGAACCTCTTCAAAGTGATCATAGGAAATAGATTGAAGTGGACATATCGTCGCACATATTCCACATTGATCACATTTTTTAGAATCTGTTTTTGGTTTTATTTTTAAAAACTTTGCTGGCGTCCCATCTTCTTTTAACGGAATATAATATTCACTTGTTTGCGAATTTGATGGTAGCTCAATTCTATGAATAGTTTCAGTCATCAATAATTTTTGCACCATTGCTTCAGCAAATGCTTCTATTTCTTTTAAATCGTTAGTATTTGGTCTTCCACATGCTAATTGATTCGTAAATGCATGTTGGGATGGTATTGCTGCTCCCCCTATGACTACACATCCATGATGTTCTAAAATTATCTGCGCTTCCTTTAATGCATAATCAAACGAGCGATTTCCATATGTAACAACAGGAATGCATCGTGTTTGATTTGCTTTTATATGCATTTGTAAAAATGTTAATAATTTGTTTGGCAATCTTCCTGCATATACACAAGATCCAAAAATCAGTAGTTCGTCGTCTTCAAATTCATATGTATTATTTCTTATAGAAGCCTTCGTGTAATTTCGAAATGTAACTGGAATATTTAAAATTTTAGCTATTCTTTTCGCTATGATTGATACCACAGTCTCTGTATTCTTAGTAGGACTAAAGTAAAGCACAGAAATTTTTTTTAAATGCATCATACTCTCCTTAAACATACTTATTAGTATTTACATTTTATCATATTTATTTATAAAATGTCTGAATATGTTATAATCTTTAGGGTGATCTTATGAAAAAAATTCGAGTAGCTGCTGCTATTATCAAAAACAAAAATGAAATTTTAATTGCGAAAAGAAATTATGGAGAATTTCATGGACTATGGGAATTTCCTGGTGGAAAAATCGAGCCAAACGAAAGTCCACAGGATGCTTTAAAAAGAGAATTAATAGAAGAAATGAACGCAATTGTAACGATTCAAGAACATTTTATAACTGTTGAATACGATTATCCTACTTTTCATTTAGTTATGGATTGTTATCTTTGTTCCTTACAATCAAGCGACATTACTTTACGTGTACATGATTCTTACCGTTGGATTGCAATTCAAGATGCTCTTAATAATATTTCGTGGATTCCTGCGGATATAGAAATCATAGAAGCTTTACAAGCAAAATTTGGAAATTAAAATCTTTTATTTTTTATGCTACAATTTATATAACGAATACATTGTAGATAAGGAGATTGAATACTTATGACGAAAAGAAAAAAATTTATCGCCGAATTTAAGGAATTTGCGTACCGTGGAAATGTCATTGATATGGCTGTCGGTGTCATTATAGGTGCTGCTTTTAAGGCAATTGTAGATTCATTAGTATCTGATGTTGTAATGCCATTTATTGGAATTTTTGTAGATACTGCAAGTTTTACCGACATTATTATTAAAATTGGGAATGCAAATATCATGATTGGTAAATTTATTGCTGCAATCATTAACTTTTTAATCATTGCCTTTGTCATCTTTTGTATGGTAAAAATGATCAACAAAGCACATGAAAAAATTAAAAAACCAAAAGAAGAAGCAATGAAAGAAGATCCAAAACCAACAGCAGAAGAGTTACTATCTGAAATATTAATAGAACTAAAAAAACAAAATCAAAAAAACCTAGACTAATTTCTATTTACATTTTATTAAAAATATATTATATATAAATTAATATATATATCTAGGAGGGTATTTTATGATCGTTACAACAACACCTCATATTGAGGACAAAAAAATCACACAATACCATGGTATTGTATTTGGTGAAGTTATTACTGGTGTGAATATGTTCAAAGATATGGCAGCTGGATTTCGTGATATCTTTGGAGGTCGTTCTTCTTCTTATGAAGGGGAACTGCAACAAGCAAGAGAAGATGCTTTAAAAGAAATGCAAGAACGTGCTCGCGCACTAGGAGCAAATGCTGTTGTTGGTGTAGATATTGACTATGAAGTCATTGGAAGCATGCTAATGGTATCAACTTCTGGTACAGCTGTAACTATTGAATAATTTTAAATAGTTTAGATGCAAATCAAAAAAGAGCAATTATTTAAAGCGAACCCCCTAAGTTGGATAACCAAGAAAGGAGGCTCGCTTTTTATTATGAAAGCTTACAAGAAAACAGAAAAAATAAATACGCTTTCCTATATTCGATTTGTATCTATTCTTTTTATTCCTTGCTTTATAATAAGCTATTTTTATAGTTAAAATATAAAAAAGTGTAGTTTTATAAGCTACACTTTTTCATATTATTCTTATTTATTTTTTTTCTTTTTACTTATTAATAAAGCCGCTATTGCGATTCCAGAAATAACTAAAATAGCTACTACACTTCCTGTATTTGTAGTTGCACCTGTATTTACACTTGGATTTGTAATTTCTTGTTGACTTGCTTTCTTAGTTTCTAATTCTTGATAAGCTTTTTCCAACGTTACAATTGCTTGATCTAATTCTTCTTGTGTTGTATTTTTATCATTTACTAATGCTTTTACTTTATTTAACGCATTTACAAAATTCTTCCAAGATGTCTCTGTATAATCTTTATTTTTAATCATTTCGTATTTATGAATAAGTTCATTTGCTTTATTTGTATCTGCTACTTTAACTAACGCTTTATAATCTTTTTCTAATGATGTAATCATTTGATTAATTTCAGATTGCTTTACATTTTCTTTTTGTAATAATGCCTGTGCTTCTTTTAATCGAGCACTTAACACTTTCCAAGAATTTGGTGTATATTTTGTTGCATCTAATTTACTATATTCATCAATCTTTTGTTCTAATACAGTTGTATCGATTAATAAAGATTCATACGTCAACCCATATCCTCTGTTAAATAACACTTCATTTGTATAAGTTAATGTATTTGGATCAATCTTTGGAATATTTACAGGTAATTTACCGGATGCACCATATACTCCTAATGCAACTTCAACACCTGCAATAATGTTTGGTCCATATGCTTCTTTTGAAGTTGTTGTTCCTCCTGTTAATGCTTCTGTAACATCAACACTAGAGCCTTTACATCCATAAACTGCTAAAATTGCATCTGCTTGGTCATACAATTGTACATCATATGGTTTATCTACAGACATAACAATGGAAGTTTTCTTATTTTCTTTTGCATATGTAGATAAATCGTTTACTTTACTAGAAAGCCAATGTTTATATAACATACGATCTGCTTTTGAAATTTCTGAATTAATGATATATGTATCCGCCCAATCTAATTTTTCTTTTAAAGATTCAATTGTACTCTTATCACTAAATCTTACAACATCTACTTTCGCATGTTCAGGAATTAAACCCGCTTTTTTTGCACGATTCCATCCCATAATCATTTGTGCTTTTTCATTATCATAAGGACACAACATTAACACTTTACTTTGATCTGTGATATGTAATGGCAATACATTTTTTTCATTTTTAACAACTGTTACTGCTTTAGCTGCAATTTCTCTTTCTAAATTTCGATTTCTTTCTCCACCAACAACAGCATTTGCTTTTTCTATTGAGTAATCTGATTCTTTCCAATCCAAAATTCCTTTTTTCTCTTTTAAAGTTAAAATTCGATGACAAGCATCATTCAATCTAGATTCTTTAATTTCACCAGATTCTACTGCTTTTTCAACACCAACAATAATTTTATCAAGGTTTTTTACATCCTCTAAATTATATAAAACGGTTGGCATACAAATAATATCTACTCCAGCATTTATCGCTAGTTTTACCGCTTGTACTTGATCAAATGTATCGCTAATACCTTTCATATTCATTGCATCGGTACAAATAACACCATCAAAGCCCATTTCACCTTTCAATAAATCGGTTAATATCGGTTTTGATAAAGTAGCCGGAACATTTTCTTCTTTTCCTGTTTTGTCTGACATTACTTTATGATTATCCAATTGTGGATATAAAATATGTGCAGACATAATCATTTCGATTCCCTGATCAATCGCAACTTTATATGGTTTTAATTCATTATTCATTAATTCTTGTTTTGTTTTATCTACTTTTGGTAATCCATAATGAGAATCCGTTGCTGTATCCCCATGTCCTGGGAAATGTTTTGCACATCCTATAACATTATATTTTGATAATCCTTTAATTGTTGCAGAAGCCATTTTTCCAACAGTCTCTGCATCATCACTATAAGAACGTAATCCAATTACAGGATTGTTCGCATTATTATTAACATCTACAACAGGTGCTAAATCTGTATTAATTCCAACTGCTTGTAGTTCACTACCTATGATTTCTCCTGCTAATTCCGCATTTTTTGTGTCCCCAGTTGCTCCTAAGGCCATATTCCCTGGAAGTGCTGTTCCAGACCCTAAACGGAAAACCGTTCCACCTTCTTGATCTGCACTAATCAATAGTGGAATTCCCTGATCTTTTGTTGCTGCTTTTTGCAAATCTGTGGATAATTTTAAACTTTGCTCTGTTTCTTTGATATTTTGTGCAAAATAAATGATAGAACCAAAATCATAATCCTCTACAACTTTTTGTACTTGAGGATTCATTACTGTAAATTCTTTCTTATCCAC
Organism: Longicatena sp.; assembly: GCA_029258245.1. Lineage (GTDB taxonomy): Bacteria > Bacillota_I > Bacilli_A > Erysipelotrichales > Erysipelotrichaceae > Longicatena_A. Next base: position 15,384 of record JARHZK010000163.1, read on the forward strand.
ATTATCTGTAATATCTTCATCCCAATAACGGAAATCCACCATCATCATTTGTGTGATTTTTTGACGTAATGTCATCTTTGATAATAAATTATCGACACGTGATTGTGCCTTTGTATTCCAAGTAACGCTTGGAATTAACATTGCCATCGCAATAACAGAAATACTAGTTTTCTTTAAAAAATTATATTTCATTCTATTTCCTCCTTTTTGTAGCTCTCTTATAACTTCATTATACTTATATTTATAGTGAAATCAATATTTTTGTAAACGATTTCTTTATTTTATAAAAGACCCTTTGTTAATCTTCATATTCCCATATAAAAAACTCTAAAAATGTTGAAATAATGTCTTATTTATTCACAAATAAATCAATCCAAAATATATATTTTAGTTTCGTTTTGTCTTCTTTTTCTCATTTTTTTCATTCATCGAGTTTACCACCATTTTCGTTAATACAAAAAGAGCCATCGTATTTGGAATTACCATTAAGTTATTAAACATATCCGTTAACTCCCAAACTAAATCATTCGAAATAACCGTTCCAATAAAAATAAATACTAAAGCAACAATGGAATAAATTGAAACTGCCTTTCTACCAAATAAATATGAAACATTAATCTTTCCAAACATATTCCAACTTAAAATTGTTGAAAATGCAAAGAATAATAAACATAATGCAACAAAAGAAGCTCCAAGATTTTCTCCCATAACTACCCCAAAAGCAGTTTGTGCAAGATTTGTTTTGTTTAAAACCGTAGATGCTGCTGCAGCTCCACATTCATGTAAAGGCCCATTTGATGTATATAATGTTGAGATAATTACTAAAGCATTTAATGTTAAGACAACAAATGTATCAAGAAATACACCAATAATTGCGACTACTCCTTGATCATGTGCATGTTTTACATTTGCTTGCGCATGTGCATGTGGCGTTGAACCCATACCTGCTTCATTTGAAAATAATCCTCTTTTTGCTCCTTGACTAATCGTTTCTTTAATTGCATATCCCATACTTCCACCTAAAATAGCTTGTGGTTCAAATGCATATTGAATAATCATTCCAAATGTTTCTGGTAAATATTGAATACGTGCAATTAAAATAAATACTCCTCCTGTTAAAAAAATTGCGGCCATAATTGGCACAATTTTTTCTACTACAGATGCAAGTCGTTGTACATCTGCCAAAAATATAGTTCCACAACAAATAACCAATCCAATTCCAACAATCCATGATGGTATATGAAATGCTGTTTCAAATGTAGAACCAATCGAATTTGCCTGTGCCATACATCCCATAAATCCTAAAGCAAGTATAATCGCAATAGCAAAAAATCCTGCTAAAAACTTTCCAAATTTCCCCTGAAAGGCAGTACGAATATAGTACACTGGTCCACCCAAAATCGTTCCATCTTTCTCTACAATTCGTGTTTTAATTGCCACTGTTGCTTCCGCATAAATTGTCGCCATTCCAAAAAAAGCAATTACCCACATCCAGAATATTGCACCTGGTCCTCCAACTAAAATAGCTCCTGAGGCACCAACAATATTTCCCGTTCCAACTTGTGCGGCAATTGCTGTTGTTAATGCTTGAAAAGAACTCATTCCTTGTTTTTGTTTTTTTCCATGAAACGAAATACTTCCAAACACCTTTTTCAAACCTTCTTTAAAACAACGAATTTGAACAAAATTCGTTTTGATTGTATACCAAATTCCAATTCCTAGTAATAAAAATACTAAAATATAATTTGATAAATACATGTTAATTTTACAAGTAATTGGGTATAAAAATTCTTCTATTGATAAAAACATATCCATTCCTCCTAAAAATAACAAACGGAGCTACTGAAAATTTCAGTCGCTCCGGAAAAGAAAGTACCGATATGTACAAAAAAATATAATACTTCTGTACGTATCACTCCGTCCTTTTACCTGAGAGATTCAGCATTTTACTGCTTTGCACCTTCGGTACTCATCTACATGAGCTTCTCCAGAGTTACATCCATTCTTAGTCCTCGTTCACATATGAACGCCTGAGAGTTTTACTCCTTCGGCAGGCTTTCGCCATTCCCCTAAGAACTTCGTTTGTTTATTAAATTTTTACTTTGTTAGAATAGCATTTAAAAAACGAAAAGTCAATGTTATTTATTTTAAATATGTTTTTACATATTCCCTTTATAAACTTTCTATACTTCATCATAAAAACAGTTTTCTAGCTTTTATTTATATAAATTTTGAGTTATCTTTTTGCTAATAAAACTAATACAGACTAACACAACTCCTATACCGCCGAATATATATCCAATAGTTTTCATTTTAGAACATGGAATAAAGATTGATATTCCGAACATATTATTTATGAAATATGCCCCTACTTGTTGAAGAAGTATTGGAGTAATGAAAAATAAACATAAACCAACAACTGTCATGATACATCCAATATTTTTTAATCCTTGACCTACTGATTTTTTCAAAACTAAAATGCCGATCATTGAAACTAAACTCATGATTCCACAAATCACCTTAAATGACGTACTATGAATGCCTTGATATATGCGAATCAATGTATTGACTTCATCTACAGATTTTATATCTTCTATATAAGAATATGCATAGTTCTGCAGCATTTTATAAATTTGATTCGTTTTCCCGACTAATACTCTCTCTAATTTAACTCTTGTAAAATTTGGTATTTTATAATTTATATTTTTCTCAATTGTATCAAGACTTTCTTTAACTAAATCTTGTAAGTCATCTTGTACATCGAATTCATTATTGCTGTTAGAATTTAACATAAAATTACATAATGAATCCATATATTTAGAAGTAATCGATTGAATCGAGGAACTATCTGCAATTTTATTTTGTAACTTCCATAAATGCTCATAACTTATATCTGGTAAATATGAAGAAATTGTATCAATCATCTTTTCTGATATTACATCTGCTGTAGTTTGAGCCTTAATCGTTTCTACAATTGTATCTTTTATAGAAAAACTTATTCCTATAAAAAACATCGATAGAACCATACATAAATCCAATACTAGAATTCCTAATTTTTTCATTTTAAATCTCCTACTCTTTCAAAAAAATTATATAAATACCCTACAAAATGTCAAATATCTTTTTCAAATTAAAAAAAAGGAGCATTTCACTCCTATCATTTTCACGATTCTTATTTAAAAATATCAATAAAACGAAAAGTTGTTTTATGATAAATTTTATTATATGCAGCTCTTTTAGGATTTCTAATCCAACCCATTCCTTTCTTTCCATATCCTGGAATAATAGCTCTTTTTATTGCTCTTTTCGCTCTGCCTGTAGTCCTTGCACTTATTGATTTTTTTAAACTTGGAGTTCGCATACCATATTTCAACTTCATCACCTCTAAAATATATATTATTTTACACAAAATACTTAAATATCAAATACTTCTCGATCATTTGGTACAAATAGATTTCCTTTATAATATTGTTTCCCTTCTTTTGTATAAAGTTCTTTTCTATTTTCTAAATGTGTTTCTTCTGTATGATATAATATTAAATTTGGTATTTGTAGTTTTTGTGCACATTCACAAGCTTCTTTTACTGTACTATGATGTTTTTCATAAGGTTTGAATCGATCCACTTCAGAATATAAGCAAAATGCTTCATGCATCATCCAATTACTACCCATTATATACCTTTTTTCACATGGATTATAAGGCTCATCACCACAACATGCCAACTTATTTCCTTTTGGTGTATAAATAGTAAAGCCATATTGTTTTGCTTTTGTAGAACCTATATCAAAAAAAGTTACATTGCATCCTAAAATTGATTTTGTTTCTCCGTCTTGTACTGGAAGCAATTGAATACGATTTCCAATATGCTTTGTAACCTTTTTTTGAATTGTTAAATCCGCAATCGTTTTAATTTTATGAATTAATTCATTATGACAATAAATACGCAAATCCCCTGCATATGTATTTGCATTCATCTTTTGTCCTATCATTCTTATTATCCAAATAAGACCTAATAGATGATCAATATGTTCATGAGTAATAAAAATATCATGAATATTTTGTAGAGAAATTCCTTCTTCCTCTAATATTCTTAAAATTTGATTTCCTCCACCTGCATCTACTAAAAAATGTTGATCCTTTTCTGTAAAAGCAAAACATGTATTATAACATTTTGTTACTGTTGCATTTCCTGTTCCTAAAATTGTTAATTTCATTTTTTCACCTAAGATTATTTTTCATAATATTTAATAAGTGCTTGTGTACCTAATTCCTCATAGCCCTCAGTTGCTAAAACTTCATAATTTTCCAATACTTGTTTTAAAATATTTAAATGTAACTCACTATTTTCTGATTCTTCTAATGCAAGCTTCATATCTTTTATAAAATGTTTCATAAAGAAACCTGGAGCATAATCATTATTTAAAATTTTAGGTCCAAAAGTATCTAACTGAGCGCTTCCTGCAGCTCCAGTTGCTACTGATTTTAGAACCGTATCTAAATCTAATCCTTTTGTTTTTGCATACATAATTGCTTCACATACCCCAGAAAGAGTTCCTGCAATCATAATTTGATTTGCCATTTTACAATGTTGTCCACTACCTGCTTCTCCTTGATAATTAATATTTGTTCCTACTGCTTCAAAGATTTTATAACATGCATCATAGTCTTCTTTTTTTCCACCAACTAAGATTGATAAAGTTCCTTTTATAGCACCTGTTTCTCCTCCTGTTACAGGAGCATCTAACACATGGAACCCTTTCTTTGTACCTTCTTCATAAATTCTTTTCGATAACTCTGGACTTGTTGTTGTCATATCAATGAAATAAGAGCCTTCATTTGCACTATCTAAAATATTTCCTTCTTGAAAATATACTTCTTCTACATCCTGTGGAAAACCTACCATTGTAATGATTTTATCACACGCCAAAACACATTCTTTTATAGTAGGATGAAAAATCGCACCTTCACTAATTACATCTTCCACTTTTGCTTTTGTTCTTGCATATATATGTACTTCAAACCCATGTTTCATCAAATTTCTTACCATTGGTTTTCCCATAATACCTACACCAATAAATCCAATTGTATTCATATCTATTCCTCCAAATAAATCATGTACAATTATTATATATCAAGGATTCTACTTTCCATATATAAAATTAAGTAAAAATTGAAGTTTATACTGGTATTACAAATGGTTTTTCATCAATCTGAGTAACTTTTAAATCTACATCATAAATATCTTTTACTAATTCTGTAGTAATAATTTTTTCAGGTATTCCTTGAGCTACAATTTTTCCATCTTTCATTGCGATAATTTCATCACTATAATACAAAGATTGATTAATATCATGCAATACCATAACAATCGTAAGCCCATATTCACGATTCAATGTTTGAATTAACTTTAAAATTTGTAATTGATATCGGATATCTAAATATGTCGTTGGTTCATCTAAAAATAATATTTTAGTATCTTGAGCCAACGCCATCGCAATCCATACTCGTTGTTTTTGTCCGCCAGATAATTCTGAAACTAATTTATCTTTATGTTTCCATGTATTTGTTATTTCTAGTGCCCATTTTATTTTTTCTTCGCTTTTTTTAACATCTTCATCTCTTCCAAAGCGATGATAAGGCGTACGTCCATAAGCAACTAACTTTTCCACTGTAATATCCATAGGAGCTGTATTATATTGATGAACAATCGCAACATTTTTAGCGAACTCACGAAGTTTTATTTGTTCAATATTGTTTTCATATAAACAAATTTCTCCTGCATCTGGTTTTAAATTTTTTGTTAATAAATTAAATAATGTTGATTTTCCACAACCATTCGCACCAATGAAAGTGGTAATACATCCTTTATGTAATGTTAACGTTAAATCTTTGATAATTGTTTCTTGATCATAAGCAAAACTTAAATTATGTATTTGAAATATGTTTTTATTTTCCATAAGTATCTTTGGATCTCCTTAGTAATAAAATAAAGAATGGCCCTCCCACAACAGACATAATAATAGAGGCGCTAATTTCATATGGCTGTGCAATAATACGTCCAAGTGTATCTGCAAATAATAATACAAATGCTCCTAATAACATGGTATAAGGGATCAATACTTTATGATTATTTCCAACGCATAAACGAGCAATATGTGGAACAATTAAACCTAAAAAACCAATAGGTCCAACAATCGCAGTAGAAATTCCTGCAAGTAATACTGCAATTATGGAAACCACCCATCGCGAACGATCAACATGAATTCCTAAACTTCGTATTGTTTTATCTTCTAATCCTAATAAATTACATTGATTTGCTACAAATAAGGATGCAATTAAACCAATTACGCTATAAACGGATAATGTAAAAAAATCACTCCATGTTTTCATTGTAATATTCCCATTTACAATACTCGCTGCTCCTGCATAAGAGCTTCCCGTCCCACTATTAAAAGCAGACATAATTCCTGTAAACATTGCATTTATAGCTACACCAACTAAAATGATACGAAGTGGTGATAATCCTTGTTTCCATGATAATGAATACACCAAAAAAAATGCAAAAAGTCCCCCTAAAAATGCAATTAATGGTGTAAAAAAATACCAAGAAGGGAAAAATGCAGTTACAAATACCGCCGCTAAACTAGCTCCTGAACTTATTCCTATAATTCCAGGGTCTGCTAATGGATTTTTCATAACCGCCTGTAATAAAACACCAGATACAGCAATTGCTGCACCTGCAACAATTGCAATCATAATACGTGGAAACCTTAAATCAAAAATAGCAGTTACATTCGCATTGTATTTTATAAACAAACCATTGAATAATTCCATTGGTGATACTTTGAGACTTCCTGTATTTACAGCAAATAAAAATAATACGAGCAATGCTAAGATGGTTCCTATAAAAATCATTATTTGTTTCTTTTTACTAATCATCGAATCCCTCCAAAATTTAAGAAAGCTGGAAGTACTCATCGTACACCCAGCTCATATGTTTAATTATCATAAAGCACTGGATTTAGTGCTTCAAGTGCTTCTTTATAACGGAATGTTGCACTCATCCCAAAATACTGATTATCTAAATCATACACTTTATCTTCTTTTACTGCATCAAAATGTTTCCATGTATCATTTGTTTCAAATTCTTCTTTGAACATTTCCATTACTTGATCTGGCATTGCATGCGATGTACGTAAGATAATATCTGGATTTTTTTTAAGCATGTCTTCTGTATTTACATTTAAAAAATCTTTTCCATCTCCATCCCCATACACATTTATTGCCCCAGCTAGTTTTACTAAACTTCCTACATAACTACTTTCAGTTGCGACAACATAAGATCCTGGAAGACCCATTAAAATTAATACTTTTGGTGGATTCTTTCCATGACGATCAACTTTTAAATTTGCTTTAAAAGTTTCATATTCTTTATATAATGCATCTGCCTCTTTTTCATGATGAAACATTTTTCCTATATCTTGAATGGATTTATACATTCCATCCACACTTTTTAAATCAACAAAATAAGAAGAAACTCCGATTGCATCGTATTGTGGTTTTAATTCTCCTTCTAATGAATTTGGAGATAAGACAATAGTTGGATTCAGTGATTTTAATGTTTCCATATCTGGTTGCATAGGAGAACCTAATCCTTTTGCCGCTTCATATCTTTTAGGAATTTGATAGTTTTGGCTTTCTGGTCGTCCAACAACTCCATCTATGTTTAATTTATCCAATATCTCTAAGGTTGCTACTGAAGTAGCAACTATTTTTTGTTCTTCATCTTCTGGTTTTTGTACTGCACAACCACTTATAAGAATGAGTGAAAAAATAAGTGTAAATAATTTTATTTTATGCATGTTTATCCCTTTCTTTTCTTATAAAGAACAACACTAGCACCTGCAATAATCACAATACTTACAATTCCAATACCAATCCATAAACCGGTATTTTGTTTTTTCTTTTTAGTATCTTTTTTATCAGTTTTTTTCGTATTTTTCAGCTCTGTTGTTTTCTTTTTATTTTGTGTATCTTTTTTTTCATGAGCCTTTTCTTTTCTTGTCTTTTCTTCTTTTTCACTATCCTTTGTGCTTTCTCTATTATCAGATGTATCTTGTTTTTCAGCATTTTCTGATTTACTAGATTTTACAATAGGATTTGATTTTGAAGAATCTTTCGGTTTTGTAGAAGCATTTTCGTTATTTGGTTTTGATGTTTCAACTTTATTGGATTCCGCTGGTTTACTATTTTCATGATCAAAGTTTCCTCGTCCAGGTCTTGCAGAAGCCATATTTAATTTAATGAAGAATTGGACTTCTCGACCCATTGGTTCAACGAATATGACTGGACTAATATAATTGCTTGTTGAACTCACTTCAAATCGATAATGATTACATGTATCTTGACGAACACAGCTTCCTACAAGTTCAATTGGAACCTCTTGGAAATTTTGATAGCTATCCTTTCCATTCTTTTGAATCTTCACTTTTACATAGCGAATATTAGACATTAAATCAAACCCTAATGTTACATAAGTACGTCCATTCATTTGCTCAACTAATACCTCAGGATCGATAATACTATTTGCCATACTATCTCCTAACGCTATGTTGGTTCCACCATCAACTGCTTCCCCTGTTTCAGGATATGCATAAGATACATTACGATTCACTACTTGTGTATTTCCATTTGCATGAATATCTACAAAACTTTTACTCGATAAGAATGAAATCGCAAGTACAAATGCAAGCCCTACTTTTTTTAACATTTTATTTTTTTTCATAAGACTACTTTGTATATTAAGCCTTTCTTGTACGTCTATAAATCATAACTACTGCTGCTGCAGATACCATTGCCATTGCAAAATAAATAAGCGTATTTGTAGCAACTCCTGTATGAGGTACTTTCGTATCTTTTATTTCTGTTTTGTTTGATTCTGTTGGATTTGTTTCTGGCTTATTAGTTTCTGGTTTTACTTCAGGTTTTGTTTCAGGTTCTACGGATGGTTTATTTGTTTCTTCTGTATTAATTTCCCCAACTTTCTTTAAAGTACTGTAATTTACTTTAATACGAGCAGGAATAAACGCATTCCCCATCATTGCAACATGTGGGTTTACTTCTGTTTTAATGAATTCTTCTGTATGAGGTAAATCAAATTTGAATTCAATTGGATTTCCATCAGCACTTTTCGCAACAACGACTCCATTTTTAAATGCTTTTCCATCAAGATCGAAAATCTTAATTTCTTGTAAGCTCGCAGTAATTGTTCCCATTGTCATTGGTTGTGTATAAATATGCATTTCTGCTTTTCCATTTTTCACAAAGATTTTCGCAGTTTTCTTTAAAGAACTTGCTGCCATTGATGGTAAATCTTTATCCGCATTATACAATGCTACTTCAACTTCATAAATCGCATTATTTTCAAATTGAATTGCAGATTCATTTTTAATTTCTTCTAATCCCTTAATTGCTTTTTCCAATGTAGCAGCCATTTCATCTACTCTTGCTTGTTCTGCAACATTTAAATCACGAACAATTCCAGCTTTTGCATCATTTAATACTTTCACTGATGCTTCTGTATATTTTGATAAATCCGTAGGAATTGTTTTTAATAATTCATCAATTTTTGAATAATTTGCATAAATTTCTGTTTTGTTTTGTTCATCTAAATCTAATTGAACAGTAGTTTCATAAGGTTTTCCTCCACCTATAAATCGATCCATAAAATCTACAGTTAAAACAATTGGATATTTTCCTTCTTTATCTTTTTTAGGTAAAGTTAATTCTACTAATGTAGGAACTTCATTATCCACAACTTTATCTGGATGTCCAAATTCTGGACTTAATTTTCTAGCTTCTTTTGCTAATACTTTAGCATCTTTAACAGTTTGAATGTTGCATTCATACTTACCAGCACCAAAGGCACTCATATCAACAACCATATGTTGTAATTCAATTTTCGCAACTTTTGTTCCATCCACTTTTTCAGTAATTTGAACTTCGTCCCCAAATGCTTTCGCAAAAGCTTTTGTTACTGCTGGAATTGGTGCTCCACTTTTTAGATCTTTAACTGGTACTGTATACGTTTTTTCTACCGTATTTTCCTTTGCAGATGCATTCATTAAATTTGTTGAAAACAATGTAAATGCCATACTAGATGCTAATGCAACTTTAAAAAAAGATTTTAATTTATTTACTTTCATATATGTACTCCTCTCTAAATAAAATGAAAAGATATTTGTTAGTTAAAACTAACAACTACCTTTAAAAAAATACGCTACTTCAAGCGCCTCTTTTTTTAACACACATAGTTTATCACACATGTTAGCTTTTTCTAACTAAAACTTTGTCTCATCATTGTGACAAAAATCCTATTATTTTCCATTTCAATACACTATTTATGCGATAACTACTACAATTTTTACTTGTCACTCAACTGCGACAAACGAAAAAAATTAAAGTAAAATAGTGAAAAAAGAAATGGCTTCTCCCCCATGATGATTTCTAGAATCCCAACTAATTTTACAACAAACACTTCCATGAAACATTTGATACGTACCTTTTCCCATATTTATAAAATTTAAAACATCAAATGGTATCGCAAATGTATCCCTCTTTTTTCTGCATTAATATATACTCCATTATCATAATACTGTACATTATTAATTTTACAATGCATAAATTCATCTCTACATTCGAAAGGATAAACAGAACACTCCGTTCTAAGTTGAATAAATCCTTTTTTATCCTTCATTGTTAATATACAAGGATGTTCAAACAAATCATCTAAAACAGAAACATTACTTCCATTCTTAGTATTTTCTCGATACATAATAAATGGTAATGAATATTCACCATCTTCCAACATTTGTGATAAAAATAAACCACTAAATTTTCTATGTTTGCGCAACTCATATTTTACACGTACTATTTTTTCAGAACTACGAATAACATCCATTGTATTCTCAGAATTATACAATGCCCAAAAATAAGCATCATGCTTCGCATGATCAATGCTTACACCCTCATACATTAAATGATTCATTGATACACTAATTTTTTCTTCATACATCTGCGCTACTCGATAACCTGCATCCGTTAATTTAGGATGTCTTACATCACTTCGATCAATGAATCCCTCTTGTTCAAGCTCCATAATAATTCTACTAATCGTTTGTTTTGTAACATCCAATGTACGTGATATTCCAGTTACTGTGCAAGATGTTTCTGCTTGTAGAAACATCAATAATACTCTTAATCTTAATATTTTAGATTCTTCTATCACCTTATATTCACCCCATTAAATTTTTATTGACTGTTACATTAAATCATATATTGTTAGCCTAGTCAAACTATTTTGGGATGATTCGTATTTATTATTCCCAATAACATATTTCATAACTAAAAAAAGGAGACAAGCTCCTTTTCACTATAATTTGCATGACAAATAAAACTTTCGAACATAATTGTTATCTACTGCAATTTTTAAATCACTATAATATTTATCCTCTGTTTTATGCTTTAATAATTCTTGATTTCTTATTTCTAATTTTTCAATAATGTCTTCTGTTGGAATTTGATTATTTTTACTAGAATTTATTCTTTTCGATGTTAAAACTAGATTCCAAATATCATCACTATACATATATGACCATGGAATAACATGATCTACCGATACATCTTTGGGATTCAAGACTTCTCCTGTATAAAAATCAATAATCTTATTATCTTCCATTTGACGAATTAAAAAATCTGCATATTTCTTTAAACTGTTTCGTTTTAACTTCGCATCTGAGATACCTTTTACTTTTAAGGCAATTCTAGGACTACTATTAAATTTTTCTAATAATTGTGCCCACCGATAATTCAATAATTGAGATAAAACAAAAGAATATTCCTTTAACTCTTCTATCCACTTCTTAGAAAAATAAATTTCTTTATCTTGTTTATTCAAACGATAAATTTCATATGTTTTGCTATTTGCATTTTTAAATCGATAACATACATCATGTTTTAATGTACTAGCAATTTTATTTAACTGCTTATCATAAAATGCTTTATTTTCAAGTAATACTACTTCTGCTTTATCAAACCATTCTGGTTTTGTAGAATTCGTTTTTTCTTTATAATATTCAATACATTTCAATGTTTCTTGCACTACAACTGGAACACGCTTTGGTCCTTGTTTTAAATGGAAGAAAAACATTTGATTCCAATAATACTTTAACATTTTATGTCCAATATCATAGAATGTAAAAACTACTTCATTGCCCACTTCTTGTTGTTCAATAATCAATTCAAGAATAGCTCTTCCCCATGCTAATTTGTAAGTATTATCATTACTCATATTTTCTATGATTTCTATCCATTGTTTAATATAATCACTCATGATCAGCCTCAAGTACATATTCTAGAAATATCTTCTTTTCAAATTTACCGTTCTTATTTGCTTTCTTTGTTTTGATTGCTTGAAGTTCTTCATCGTGAATATTATATGCAATCCTTAATGCATCTAAAACTTCTAGAACATCTGCAATTTCTTTCATTGTTTCTGTTTTATCTAATGCATTATTTACTTCATTTGCTTCTTCACAAAGTTTCTTTTTTAATTCTACAATATACTCATCATTATTTAGTAAATGAGTTTTACTTTGTTTATGATCAGCTTCAATAATTTCAGGTATATGATCTCTTACTAATTTATTATGTACAATCTTTTTCATACAAATCCACACTCCAATCAAATATATACTTATGTATATAATATATCATTGATTTACTAGTATTTCTTATGAATTCATATAAATAATAAAGATTTTGTTGATTTTACAATTAAAAAATCAATATTTTCTTTCAGATTGAACAAAAGATTAATTATCATAAAACTCAAATTACTCTAATATAGTAACTTGAGTCTTCAATTTACTTATCTCAGTTATAAGTGTGACATAGTTTATATCTATTTCATATACACTATTTTATTTTGCGCTTACGATTAAAGTCGCTTTTTTTATAATACAATATGATTATTTATAATTCCAATTTCTATATACTATATTATTTTACACTTTCTTTCATATGGAAAACCAATAAAATGCTAGTAATATTATTATCATAATTTGGATCATAGAGAATATCACCATTATATTTATCTGTTATTTGTCTTATCATAATATATTGTTTATTTGTAGTCATATTTGTATTTTCAGAATCGTTAGAAAATAATGCTTGAATAAAGGTTTCATTATTCACTCGTTTTGATTTTATAATTAATAGTCGTTCATCATTTTTACATAATGAACTATAATTTATACCAATAGTTAATAATTCATTAAAAATAATATGTTGATCTAACACATCCATAAATGAAAAATCAATAATTTCAAATTCTGTTTTAAATTGAATATTATTTTTGTTTATGGTGTCAATATAGGAATTTATAATCGGACCTACAATTGTTGAGCGACTATTGATAATGTTAAAGTTGTGTAGAATATGCTTATTTAAATTATATAGATGATTAGAAAACATTTCGTAATTCTTTGAATTCATGCTATTCTGTATTTTACTAAGTTCACGTATGATTGTATGCATAATATTAAAATTATTAGTATATAGTTTTTGCATATAATTAAATTGTAATTCTGTAAATATCTTTTGTTTTTGTGTTTCGTATAATTGCTCAGTTGCATGTATTGCTTTAAAAAATACTAGAATTGTAACGAAATTGGAAATAACTAGTAAAATTAAAGTAAAAATTAGAAATTTGCTATTTTTCATTAATTTCATATAGTTATTTACGTTAAACAGGATAAGAGATGTAGTTATTGGTAATAAAAAAATAAAATATATATACTTAGGGTATTTGGTCCAATTTAAAGACTTTATGATGTTTGTAATAAAAAAAGATAGAAAAACCGTTGTTATACCAGATAAACATGATATGATGGTAAACCCAAGTGAATTGTTATCTAATAGATAAGTTGAATCTAATAGAACACTAAGAAATAGATTTGAAATTAATTCTGCTGTAAACTCTATTATTAGTAGTAATAATGGTAATAATATTTTTTTGATTGGAGATTCTTTAAAAAAAATATAAGAAAAAATAAAATAACTGATTGATAGTAATAATGAATTAAATAGCGAAACAGACTGATTTGTTAAAAAGACTAAAAGTATTGATATAATTTGTCCTATTAGATACATTTGTTTTGAATTTTTAATTTTTGGAATTAATAGAGAATTACATAGATAGGTAAAGGAAAAATAGTATAAAGAGTTTACGATAAAAAAGTTAAACATTGTTACATTCTCCACTGACTATATTTCATATAATTATAGTTAAAATCAGCTTTACTAGATCTTGCTAATGGGATTAGTTCATTATTAGTTAATATAATATCGTTGTTAGTAATTCCACAAACATACATAAAATTAATAATGATTGAGCGATATGTTTGATAGAAATATTGATTAGGGAGTATATTAACCCATTCTTTTATTGTATAGGAAGTATCCAAAATAGTACCATTAACATGATGAATATGTGTTTTACGATTGAAAAATTCAATATACATAATATCTTTGAAATACAACTTTTTAATTGATAATTTAGTATCTTGTATTCCTGCGTAAGTAAATAAAAAATGTTTTAATACAGACTTCATTTCAGTATTAAATGTTAATTGTTTAACAGGTTTTATAAAGTATCTATTTGCTTGGGCTTTATATCCTTCAATAAGATATTCAGAATAATGAGAAATAAATATAATTAGCAAATCTTTTTTTAGTTGTCTTAACCTGATTCCGATATCTATACCATTTTGTTTTTTGTTGCATTCTATATCTAAAAATATAAGATCAATTGAATAGATATTATCATAAATACTCGATAAAGATTTATATCTTGTAATATTTATAGGTATATCTTTAAATTCTTCTAATTGAAAAAAATTTTTAAGTAATTCTAATAATTGTAAAAAATCTTTTTGGTCATCTTCCAAAATTGCAATATTCATAAATTTATATAAATGACTATAGTAATAGTCATAAACTCCTTTCTGATAATTAATTTATTATTATTATTTTAATCATAATTCGATATTTTTGCAATTATTAAATTTATAGCAGTGTATAAAAGAGAACAAAGAAGTATATTATAATAATAAATTGATAGTGGATTTGGTAAAATAAGTAATAATATATAAATAATTTGAATTTTTAATGATTTGTTAGTGAAAAAACGTATTTCTTTATCAGACAAATTTTTGTTTGGATGATTTGATGTTTTAAGAATAATGGTTGTTAAAAATGTAAATATTATGATAATTATA
>JARHZK010000188.1 GCA_029258245.1 Longicatena sp.
TAGGGTTTCAATGCGTAATCATGACGATTGGATGTACGTATAAATTCTCCTTTTTTCTTACCAATATATGGTCTTGCAATCACACGTCCAACTTTCCATTCATCTTTCATTGTCAATTCTCTTGCAATCTTACAATAGTGATATAACGTATCTAATCCCATTGTTTCTTCATTTCCACAAATTTGAAGCACTGAATCTGCAGATGTATAAACAATCAAATGTCCCTTTTCGATTTCTTCCTCTGCTAATTCATCTAATATTTCTGTACCACTTGCACTCTTATTTCCAATAATAATACGACCCGTTCGTTTGGATAATTCATCAATTAATTCTTTAGGAAAACCATGTTCTGTAAAAGTAATAAATGGTTTTGTAATATATAATCCCATCATTTCCCAATGCCCTGTCATCGTATCTTTTCCAATACTACGCTCATTTAATTTTGCATACTTTCCTAAAGGATTTTTTATTTCTTGTACTCCTCTTAATATTTTCAAATTTGCCATTCCTAAACGTTGTAAATTAGGAATATGAAGATGATATTGATTTGCAATATGTCCGAATGTATCCACGTGAATATCCCCATATTGCTTACTATCTGCCATTTCTCCAATACCAAGAGAATCTATCACTATCGTAAATATTCTTTTATATTTTTTCATAATTTCACCTTTTCTTATGCATATATTCCTATTTTCATTATACGCCATTTCTTTATAATGAAAACGTAAATACATAAAAAAAGCCATATCCATATGACTTTTCTAATATCTAATAATCCTTATGACTTTGATAATCCTGAATCATAGCATCAATGGTTGCTTCAAACGAATTTGATATCATCTTAATCACTTTTTCGCTATAACTAGACATTCCTTTATTAATCCAGTGAAGCGTATTTCCTACAATTGCTGTGCTATAAAAGGATGTAATGTACTTGATTCCCTCTTCTGAAAGCTCATATTTTACTGCACGTTCTTTTACAAAACGTTCCACAAATACATTGGTTACTGTTTCTAAATACGTAAATAATAGCATTCTACTCTTTGAATTATAAATATGAATAATTGCTTGTCGATTATTTATCAAAATAGAAGCAGCTCGAATATATTCTTCATAAAATGTTGCATTTTTTGGTGCTTCTGATAAAACTTTTTCTATTTCTGCATTAAATATATGATCTAACAAATCATAAATGTCTTCATAATAATAGTAAAATGTATTTCTATTAATTTCAGTACTTTCGATAATGTCTTTTACTGTAATTTTATCTAACGTTTTATATTCTAATATTTCTAAAAATGCGTTCATAATTGCTTTTTGTGTTAGTTTTGACATATACATCCTCCTATTTTTAAGAATACCTATATTATAACATTGTAAAAATAAAAGTCATCTTATTTAAAAGACAACTTTTCAACATTTTATAAAAGATAACTAAAAAATGATTCTTTCATATCCCCATGGATAGAAACCCCTAATTTTTCTAAAGTTTTCTGAAGTGCGTCTAAAGTTTCCGCAACTTTCTGTGGGTATGCATTTTCTCCCATATGTCCGATACGAATTACTTTCCCTGCTAAAACATCAAAACAACCAGAAATCATAATCTGATAATCTTGCTTCATACCGTTTAATATTTGTGTATCTGTTACACCTTTTGGAACATAAATTACAGTTACCGTATTTGACCATCCGTTCTTTAAATATAATTGTAATCCACTTTCAACAATTGCTTTACGGCAAGCTGTTGCAACTTTTTCATGTCTTTGAAATACCTCTTTATCCTCCAAAAAATTATCCAATGCTTTCCTTAAACCATATATATCACTAATTGGCATCGTATATGGAAACCATTTTTCCTCATAGTAATTTTTAAACACTAATATATTCGCATAAAAAGATGCAATTGGAGTCGTCCTTTCTTCCATTACTTTAAACGCTCGATCACTTACCCATAACATCGTTAATCCTGGAGGAGCAGATAATGCTTTTTGAGAACCTCCACACAAAATATCAATTTTGCTATTTGAAATATCTAATGGTTCTCCAAACATTCCTGCAACAGAATCTACAACACTCATAATTCCATAGTCATCTAATATCTTACTAATCCGTTCTACATCGTTTAATACCCCACTTGGAGTATCACAGTGTACAATGGTTGCATATTTAAAATTATGATCATTCTCTAAAAATGTTTTTAACTTTTCAACATTCACAGATGTATGATAATCATCGGAATATAATATAGGTTTTCCTCCATAAATTTGAACAAAATCTGCAAATCCTTTTCCAAAGATTCCATTATCAATAATCAACACACGATCATTGGGTTCCGTTAAAGAAGCACAAGCTGCCTCTAGTCCTAAAATTCCTTCACCTCCTAAAATAAATGCTTTATTTGTTGTATGTAACGCCTTTGACAACAAATCGCATGTCTCTTTATAAAAATCATAAAACGCAATATCCAAATCAGGATTTGTACATTCGAAACTTCTTGCTAATCTTACATTTTCTTTTACCTGCGTTGGTCCTGCAGTCATAATTTTATACATTTATATTTCTCCCTTCTTACCTTACAGCTTTTCTTAATAGCGGAACAAAACATAGCGCAATTACACCAGCTACAGCAACCTGAATTATATTTCCTAGAATTGAACCAAACGGTAAAATCCAATTATTTGTCAATATAACTTCTGCAAAATAATATCCTATTACCTTTATCACAATTGCAACAATAATACATAAAACATCATTTAATATCATATTCTTAAAATACCTTTTTTCTGATATTACACCAATACAATAGCCCATAATACCTACGATTATAAATGTAAAGGGCGCCCATATTCCCCATCCACTAGTAAGATCAAACGATGCCATCCCAAAAGAACCTGATAAAGCACCTACTTTTTTGCCAAATAACATTCCTGCAACAAACAATGGAACATTTCCTAAGTGAATCAATCCTCCTTGTCCCATAAATGGTAACCGAATATTAATTACACTTGTCGCAACATAAGTTAATGCAATACATATTGAAATAATGACTAATTCATAAGTTTTATTCTTTTTTATCATATCAAAACCTCTTTTGATATAAAGTTTATATCAAATCTAACCACTTTAAAATAGTCAATAATGAATTATTTTATATATACAGTTATGAAATATATTTATCTTCTTTCTTTATATTCTATATTTAATTCATACGACTTGTTCATCTTTATGCTATAATAATCCTAAAAAAGGATGTGGTAATATGAATAAATTAGGTCTTGTATTAGAAGGTGGAGGTATGCGTGGAGTATATACTGCTGGTGTATTAGATTTTTTTATTGATAAAAATATTTATCCAGATGGAATTTTAGGTGTTAGTGCTGGAGCGTGCCATGCTTGTAGTTATGTATCTAAACAACGTGGACGTGCTTTTAAAGTAAATACGGACTATCTTCACTCAAAAGAATATATGAGTTTTCGTTCTTTTATCAAAACCGGTAACTATTTCAATGAAAACTTTCTATATCATAAAATTCCCGACCAATTAAATTTATATGATTATGATACATTTAAAAAAAGCAATATAAAATTTTATGCTGTCGTAAGTAACTTAGAAACAGGTGAACCTGAATATCTTGAATGTACAGATATGCATAAAGATATTGATTATGTACGTGCTAGTGCTTCTTTACCACTATTATCTAAAATTGTGGAAGTGAACGGTAAAAAAGTATTAGATGGTGGAGTATGTGATAGTATTCCTATTTTACAAGCACAACATATGGGTTATAACAAAAACATCATTGTTTTAACACAAAGTTCGAATTATCGAAAAGGTAAAAATAATTTGTTGCCTATCTTAAAAAAAGTATATAAGTCCTATCCTAAATTTATAAAAGCCCTAGAGAATCGTCAGCTGGATTATAATAATACATTAAAACGAATTGAAAACATGGAAAAAAATCATGAAGTATTTGTCATTCGACCTAGTTCTGATGTAACAATACATCGATTAGAAAAAAATGTTAATCGTTTAAAGGATTTATATCAACAAGGATATGACGATGCGAAAAATTGTTATCAAGAATTATTATCATTTTTAAATCAATAATATATTACTTACATAAAGAACGACTGTATTATCAGCAACAAATAGATAAAAAATAAAGTCTAAAACGGAGTGCATCTAGCTTTGATACACTCCGTTTTTTTCTATATAACTATCCAATAAATCAGAAATTATCACTTTCCCTCTTTAATGAATGAAATTAATTTTTCCACATCATCAAATTCATCATAATCACCAAAGATACCTTCACGATGATATACGATTCCATTTTTCTCGTTACGTTCTAAACAATCGAACAACATTTGTTCCCCATATCTTTTAACAAATAATGTAAAACCATATGGCTTTATTTTGGAAAGCAAACCTTTTCTACAATCTTCCTTGCAACTATAACAATGATGATAACCTTTTGCTATTGAACATATTCTATTTTCGCACTCGTCTTTATCAGGACATTCTTCCATATTACATCCATGACAGTATGTATTTTCAGAACATAGACAGCAAGCAAGTCCACATCTTGCAATTCCTAATTCACGTTTCATAAAACACCTTCACAACTTCCAATTTGTTGATTTTATACTATATTATAGCACAGGTATATGTAATATAATTGCACTTTATTTTTTACAATTTCTTTCTTCGAAATCGAAAATCGCATTTTTCTCCACCTTCTGCAATTGTAGTTGTACGTTCTAATTGCAATCCCATTGTTTCTGCAAATAAATAATCCAATTGACAAAGATATTTTGCTAAGTGTATACATCCTTCATCATGACATAACTTACAAATACCACATTCCAAATAATCATATCCTAAATCATATTCTTTTGTTCCATAAAGTAAATTTACTACCCAATCATTTTCATAAATACGTCGATGCGTATCATCTGCCCATCTCTTCTGCTTTTTTATTCTTTTAGGACTTAAGTAATGATTTGCGTTTCCCATAATGATGTGAAATATTCGACTTCTTCGAAGTCCCTCAATCATTATTTCACAATTTTTATCAGGGGATAATTGATTCACACGATTCATAGCAATAAACCAAGCTCCCATAGCATAAACACTCAATAATTGATTATGTTTTCCAATATCTTTCGCATTATCCATAATCTGTTGGTATTCTCTTCGTATATCTTGTTTCATTTTTGTGGTATTTACTGCATCTTTTGTAATATGAGATAATGCCACTCCCATAACAATCAAAGTAATATTATTTTTCATATAACCTCTTAATCACTCAACCGAATATAACTCATCTTCTCCATATTAAAATAATCAAATATTTTCATAGTAAGTTTCATTGCGATCCTAAATTCTTTCTTTCCACTTTTACATAATATGGTCCTTCTTCCATTAATTTTGCTTCAAGTTTCTGTTCTCACTTGCAAATTGTATTTAGTAAATCAATTTCATACCATATATTTTTCCATTAGCATTATGATAAAAAGTTGTCTTTAATCCACATCCTAATGTTACAATAATACCAGCTGAATATTTTTCTAAAAAATCTACAATATAATGATCCATATGAATAGAACATATCGCACTTGCCATAAATATATACTGTGTTTCTTGTCCTTTTATATGTGGTGAAAGTTTTTCTTTTAATTCCATGGCTTATATTCGTAAAATCAGCCATAGTCGCTCTTTTCAAATCTACATAAATTCATATATTTCATCAAAATCTACCAAATAAACCTTTTTTATGATACTCTTCTTTTGTGATTATTCCAACCTCATACCCAAGTTCAGAAATCACTTCTTGTAAACGTTGCTCATCCAATTCATGTTCTGCTATAATTTCTGTTCTTTCTTTTTTATGTGAAGAACTTACTTTCTTTACTTCAAAGGAATTACGAATTGACTCATTTACATGTGACTCACACATACTACACATCATCCCACAAACTTTAACTGTATATTTTATCATTATTTACTTCCTCCTATATTTTCTTCTAAAATAATTTCTACATCTAAAAAACGAAATTAATTAAAAATACGTGATATAGTTAGTCTGATCTAACTATATCACGTATCATTTTTCTTATCAACCTTTATCAAAGTTTTTATTTTAAAAATAAAAGCACTTTATTAGTGCCTTTATAATTTCTTATTTTATAATATTGTACAAATTTCCTCTTTTGTTTTTCTCTCGAAATGCAGATGTGCAGGTTTTGCATCATCTGCTTCATATCCAACTGGGAAAATTGCAATTAATTCATAATCCTTCATTTCTGGTTGCAATTCTTTTAATAATGGAGCATCAAAATGCCCTACCCAAGTTGTGGCTAAACCTAAATCAGTAATTTCCATCATCATATGTGTTGCTACAATGCTTGCATCTACTTCAGCAAAATTATGATTATCATATTTTCTTACCCATGCATCTTCATTCTTATAACCCACAACGAAAAAGCAACTCGCATCAAATGTAAATCTTGTTGTTTTCGCAATGTTTTCTTTTGCTTGATCTGACATTAACATAAAGATTTTATAAGGTTGTTTATTTACTGCAGTTGGTGCCAACATTCCTGCTTCTACAATTTGATCTAATAATTCTTTTTCTACTTTTTTATCTGAAAATTTTCTACAAGAATATCTTTTTTTTGCTAAATCTTTAAATTCCATAATCATTCTCCTAATCTTTTGTTATTTCATCGTATGTAATATCAATTAAATTTTCTAAATCTTTTACATACACTTCAATCTGTAATCCAATCTTTCCACCAGACATATAGATGGTTTCCCAATCTAAAGCACTTTTATCAATCACTGTTGGAAATACTTTTTTCATTCCAATTGGAGAACACCCACCATGTACATATCCTGTTAATGGTAATAAATCTTTTTGTTTTAGCATTTCTAATTTTTTAACTCCTGCAATTTTTGCAGCTTTTTT
The DNA here is from genome assembly GCA_029258245.1 of Longicatena sp. Classification (GTDB taxonomy): domain Bacteria; phylum Bacillota_I; class Bacilli_A; order Erysipelotrichales; family Erysipelotrichaceae; genus Longicatena_A. Next base: position 6,975 of record JARHZK010000188.1, read on the forward strand.
TAAATCTAAAGAATGATCTCCTGGTAAACAAAAAACAAAGTATCCTTTATTTGTATCCGTTGTTACTAATGTTTTAAATATTCGATCTGCTGGTTGATGAAAATAATCAGCTACTTCCACTGCTGCAATTGGTCCATCCTGTTCAGGGTATTCTCTTAATTCATAATTAATTTTTGCACGATCTAATAGTCGTACAGCATTTGTTTTAACGCTTTTCTTTGCCATATCGTTTCCTCCATTTTTTTGGATGAAAGCGATATTCTGTCGAATATCGCTTTATTCTTATTTTGCTATTTTAACTTTTGTCCAATAATTTGAAATTATCTTTTTCACTTCGTCATTATTTTTAAACACTTCATCTTTATTATGACCAACACGAGGTACATATGCTTCATTCCCATAATATTCTCCACCTGGTGAACTTAGTGTTTGTACAACTTCTGCATTACTTGATGTATATCCTACATAGATTGAATTTTTCATACTGGATTCATAATCTAATATAAAATTAATATATTCATTTGCTAATTTTGGATTTTTTGCACTTTTTGGAATTACCATGGCATCACTCCATATATTGGTTCCTTGCTTTGGTAAGTAATACCCCATATCTTCATTTTCATTTAAAATAAAAGCCGCATCTCCACTATATACCATAGCAATATCTTTATTACCATTAGCCATTGCGTCGATAACCTCATCTGTAACAATCTCTGGATCTACTGTATGAACAGCTTCTACTAACCACTCATATGCTTCTTGTAATTCTTTTGGATTATCTGTATTCATAGAATATCCTAAAGATTTTAAAGCCATCATAAAAGAATCACGTTCTGAGTCATACATGTAAATATGTCCTTTATATTTTTCGTTTTTAAAGATTCCAAACCCTTGTTTCTCTAAATCTTTTATATCCACATTATTTTTATTATAAATAATACCTACTGTACCCCAGAAATATGGTGCTGAATAAGTATTTTTAGGATCATAGTTTAAACCTTTTACACCATTTGCTAAATTTGCTAAATTTGGAATCATTTTTTTATCCAGCGGTTGTAACAAGTCTTCTGATAACATACGTTCAATCATATAATCACTTGGTACAATCACATCATATGCCTCTCCACTTTGTAATTTCGTATACATTAATTCATTTGAGTCAAAAGTATCATAGATTACTTTTACCCCATATAATCGCTCAAATTCTTTATTAATACTTGGATCTATATATTCTCCCCAACTATATACTTTTAATGTATCGCTTCCATATTTTGCAATTGCATCTTGTGGATTCGCACTTTTTACTCCACCTTTTAATGCGAATAACATACTTCCAATAGCAACTATAAAGCATAATCCAATAATTCCAGATGTTTTTTTCGAAACTGGTCTTCCTTCTTTTTGACGTTTTTCTTTATAAATAGGAACTAAATTTACAAAAATCAATGTAATTGTAATAATTAAAACAATTAAAGTAGATAAAGCATTAATACTTGGATTTACGCGTTTACTCATTGTCCATACTAATGTAGAAATATTTTTCACACCATTTCCTGTAACAAAATAAGAAATAATAAAATCATCAAATGACATTGTAAATGCAATTAATGCACCTGATACAATTCCTGGCATAATTTGTGGAACAATTACTTTTGTCATTGCTTGCAATGGAGTTGCTCCTAAATCCATCGCTGCTTCTGCTAAGTTTTTATCCAAACTTCTAAGTTTTGGCATAACCGATAAAATAACATAAGGCGTACAGAAAGCAATATGTGCAAGCAACATCGTCATAAATCCTTTTTCAATGCGTAAAGACACATAGAATAACATAAATCCAACTGCAGTAACAATTTCTGGATTCATAATAGGCAAATCATTAATTTGTTTTACAACTTCTCTCACAATTCTTTTTGATTTTGATAATCCAATTGCTGTAATTGTACCTACAATTGTAGAAATAAATGTAGCAATTACTGCAGTAACCAAAGTATAATAAATTGCTTCCATCATATTGCGATCATGGAACATTTTTACATACCATTGAAAAGAAAATCCATCAAATGAAGTCAAGGATCTTCCACTATTGAATGAAAATACTAACATATATAATATTGGAAAATAGAAAAATACTAAAATAAGTCCAAGGATTAAACGTTTTACAAATTTTTTATTCTTCATCGTTTAATGTCCTCCCTTTTTTACTCTTGCCCCATCATCACCTTTATCAAGGCGTCTAGTAACATACATACTAATCATAATAATTACAGCCATAATCATACTGATTGCACTACCAAAGTTCCATTCTCCAACAGTGATGAATTGATTTTCAATGACATTTCCTATCATCATATATCCTCCACCGCCCATTAATTTTGGAATAACAAAACTTGATACTGCTGGTAAAAATACTAAAGTAATCCCTGTCACTACACCAGGCAATGATAATGGCAATGTGACATTTAAAAATCTTTGCATACGATTGCATCCTAAATCATTTGCTGCATCCAACAATGACTTATCCATTTTCGCAAGAGAACTTTCAATTTGTAAAATCATAAAAGGTATAAAATTATATACCATACCTAGCACAACAGAAAAATCTGTATATAACAATTTTGCTGGTTCAAAGCCAAAAAATTTTAAAATGTGACTAATCAATCCATTATCCGCAAGAATACCAATCCATGCATATGTACGAACTAACATATTAATCCACATTGGTAAAGTAATTAATAAAATTAATAGATTTCTTGTTTTTGCATTACATTGACTAATCGCATATGCAACAGGATATCCTATAATAATACATAAAATTGTTGTGATAAATGCTATTTTTAATGATAACCATAAAGTTCTTAAAAAGTCTGGGTCTGTAAAGAACTTTTTAAAATGTTCTAATGTAAATTGTAAAGAAACAACATCATTCCCTGTTTTTGTAAATGCATAAAATACAATTAATAACATTGGAATAACAATCATTAATATCATCCATACAATATACGGTATCGTTAATCTTTTAAAAGTCTTCATGTTTAAAATCCCATTTTACTCATAACATGAATATCTTCAGGGAAGAATGAAAGACCCACTTCTGCACCTTCCTTAGCAATATCTGTTGTATGAACTTTGAATTCGCGTCCTTGTGTACTAAATGTTACTTTATAAGTTCCAGCAGTAATTTGATCTGAATCAAACTCATATTCCACATTAGAAATTTCCACATCACTTTCATCACTTAATTTCCAGCTTTGTGCATTTGCCCATGTTTTTAAATCTGTATCTAAAGCAGCACTTTCTTTAATTTCATCTACAGTTTTAAAGAAATTAAATGCAGCGATCGCTTCGTTTGCTTTTGGATTTTCAACATATTGTTGTTTTACCACAAAAACATTAATCGTAACACTTGTTCCATTATTTGTAGAGAATGTAACAGGATATGTACCAATTTCTTCTTTTATATCATACTCAATTTTAGAAATAGAAATATATTCATCATTTTCTGTACTCCAAGCCTGCGCATCTGCACGTGCAATGATTTCTGCATCGTTTAATTCTTCCATATCCTTAATATCGACATAGAAATCATTTGCAGATATTTTTTCACTCGCATCACTTGAAGAAACATCATGTTCTTGAGTTACTTGCATATCCACAGTTACTGTTGTTCCAGGTACTGTTTCTACCATAATTTCATAGTGTACACCTTTAAATAAAACAGATTTTACAACACCAGTCATTTTCCCTTCTTCTTCTTTAACAATATCTAAATCTTCTGGACGAATAACAACATCAACTGGCTCATTTTTCTTAAATCCAAAATCAACACAATCAAAATCAATATCATCGAAACGAACTTTATAATCTTCTAGCATAATTCCAGGAATAATATTACTTTCCCCAATAAATCTTGCAACATAGCAATTTTCAGGCTCATTATAAATATCCGTAGGAGAACCTACTTGTTGAATTTCTCCATCTTTCATTACAACAATTTTATCCGACATTGTTAATGCTTCTTCCTGATCATGTGTTACATAAATAAATGTAATACCTACTTCTTGTTGTATCTTTTTTAATTCATATTGCATTTCTTTACGTAATTTTAAGTCTAATGCTGCTAGTGGTTCATCCAACAATAACACTTTTGGTTCATTTACTAATGCTCTTGCAATCGCAATACGTTGTTGTTGCCCACCTGATAATAAAGTAACATCTTTATCTTCAAATCCCTCTAAGTTAATCAATTTCAGCATTTTCATTACTTTTTGTTCGATAACATCTTTACTCATTTTTTTAATCTTTAATCCAAAAGCAATATTATCATAAACATTCATATGTGGAAACAATGCATATTTTTGAAATACTGTATTCAATTCTCTTTTATATGGAGGTAATTGCGCTATGTCTTCTCCATCAAAAATAACTTTTCCTTCTGTGACATCTAAAAAACCACCTAATATTCTTAATAAAGTAGTTTTTCCACAACCACTAGGTCCTAATAATGTTACAAATTCATTTTCATATATATCTAAATTAATTCCTTTTAAAACCAATTGTCCATCAAAATCTTTTACAATATTTTTAAATTGAATCAGTTTTTTATTTTCCATTTCCATAATATTCATCTCCTTAAAATAACGGTGGTGTTGTAATCCATAATACTTTTGCATCTTTTTTTCCTTCATTACGTAAATAATGACTACAATTTCCTACCACATAAAAGGTTTCCCCTTTTTTTATTGAACATTCTTTTTCTCCATTAATTAATATTACACTACCTTCTAAAATATATCCAAATTCTTCTCCATGATGAGGATTTAAAATCATACTTTTTCCATTTGGATGTAATGTTAATAAAATAGGTTCCATTTCATTTTTTTGCGCATTTGGAACAATCCAATGAATACAATAATCCTCATGTTCATCAACAAAATAATCTTCTTTTTTAAAAATAACTTTTCCCTCTTTTGTTTCTTTAAAAAAAGATCCTAAATTTGTACCAAGCGCCTCTAATATATCTTCTAATGTAGAAACAGATGGAGAAGTTAGATTTCTTTCTACTTGTGATAAGAATCCCTTTGTCAATTCACTTCGTGATGCTAATTCTTCAAGCGTTAAATGATTCTGGGTTCGTAAAGCTTTAATTTTACTACCTATATCCATAGTTCCTTCCTCCTGTTTACTAAAATTAAACATTTTGTATAATATTTAAAACTATTCGCCTTTTTATTATACCTGTATTTTTCTGTTTATCAATACTTTTATTTATTATTTATAATAATTATTTATGTATATTTTTAAATTAACTAAATACTAGAATATTAAATCCATAAATCCTTTTTTCTTAACAAAATAGTAGTATTTATAATATATATTATTGTTATACAATAAATACCTGTTATAATATCAAAGATTGCGTATTATTTAAAAAGGTGATATTTATGAAAAAAAATTTAGTTAAAAAAGGGAATCCTATTGCATTACTTCCTTTCTTAGTATTTATCGTTATATATTTAGGATCCGGAATCTTCTTAAATCAACAAGGTGTAGAAATGGCATTTTATCAATTTCCTTCTGTTGCCGCTATGTTTATTGCAGTATTAGTTGCTTTTTTCATTACCAAAGGAACTATCCACGAACGTTTTAAAATATTTTCAAGTGGAATTGCAAACGAAGATGTGATTACAATGTTAATGATTTATTTATTAGCAGGTGCATTTTCGAGTGTTGCAACCGCAATGGGCGGATTAGAATCTACAATTCATCTTAGTTTAAACTATATCCCTACAAAATTTTTAGCAGCTGGTTTATTTCTCATTGCAGGATTTATGGGAACTGCAACAGGTTCCTCTATGGGGACGATTAGTGCTATTGTACCAATTGCTGTTGGAATGGCAAATAAAAGTGGTATCAGCACTACATTAATGCTTGGTGCTTGTATTAGTGGTGCGATGTTTGGCGATAATCTTTCAATTATCTCAGACACCACCATTGCCGCAACGAAATCACAAGGTGTACAGATGTCAGATAAATTTAAAATAAATATTTTAATTGCGCTTCCTGCAGCCCTACTAACATTTCTTTATTTCTTATTTTTTAGTAAACCTGAAACAATACCTGCAATTGAACAATTAAATTTTTCTTTCATTCGTATTGTTCCTTATATACTTGTTCTTGGTTTAGCCATTTGTGGCATGAATGTATTTTTCGTATTAACGATAGGTATTTTTTCAGCAGGTACCATTGGCATATTTACAAATTCTATCTCTATATTTACATTTGCACAAAGTATTTATTCCGGTTTTACAAATATGAATGAAGTTTTCTTTTTAACACTACTTTGTACAGGAATGTCTGCATTAGTTTCACATAATGGTGGAATCACATGGTTAATATATACATTAAAAAAATTTATAAAAGGAAATAAATCTGCTCAATTAGGAATTATATCACTTGTTTCTTTAGCTGATTGTGCTACTGCAAATAATACTGTTGCAATTGTAATCAGTGGTAAAATTGCTAAAGATATAAGTAAAGAATACTATATAGACCCTAGAAAAACTGCTTCATTATTGGATATTTTCTCTTGTGTTATACAAGGAATTATTCCCTATGGTGCACAATTATTAGTTGCTTCATCATTAGCTAGTGCCCATGGATTGATGATTGCTCCAATTGAAATCATTCCGAATATTACATATTGTTTTATACTCGCAATCTTTGGAATTTTATCAATATTCGTTCCTTATGCCGATTATATACTAAAAAAAGATCCATGGGATTTTGGAAGACATTGTTCTCAATCTCAAATAATAAAAAAGATTAACTAACTCCAGAGGTTCCTAAGGCAGTAATTTAGAATATCCTCAAATCAAGAATTGTAAGGCAAAAGGAAATACCGGAGACAGTGTTTGTTTCTCCATCTTCGGTATTTTCGGTTATAGCTTTCAAATTCTCACATTTGTAATTCTTACAAGACTTGTGTAAAGTGAAAACACAATCAAATTATAGGAGGTCAGGACCATAGAACAAACTTTATTTGAACAAAACGGCGGTACCTATGCCCAACCGAATGTCAAACTTTTCGAACAGCTGAAATATTAGATTGTAGTATGGGGACAACGACGCGGGCACTATTTCAAAGAACATCATCGTGTACTTTACTACAATATGTTGACACAATGTGTCCTCTATCCACATCTTTCCGATATGGAACAGCAGGCCCAGTGGATGAACGATATCCGTAATCTAGCTTTGGAAATTGTAAATAAAAATTGTATTCTTAAAAATCATTTAGCCGAAAAATAATTAACAAGAGGAGTCATTGAATTTGTTTCAATGACTCCTCTTGCATTAGCTCGTGAATACGGATGTGATAGACATACTATAAAAAAGTACTATGAAAATGATGGAATTCCTCTTAGAAAGAAATCATACCGTTCAAGCAAATGGGATCCTTATTTTAATGAAATTGAAGCTTTGATGAAGAAAAAAACACGTGAAAAAAAAGCTTTTATACTCAAATATTTTCTTTTTATCATGATTTTCCTTTTCATAAAGTAAATCATAAATAATATCATAATAAGCATCTATTTTAGAATGTCTAGATCTTTTTTGTAAAAACCTAAACAGTATTTCTTAATTGTTCTTCTATCAACATCAAATTCTCTTGCAAGTCGGCTATAGTTAACCTTCCTACCATTATCAATGAATGATCTTAATTTGTGTAAATCCATAAGATTGTTTATTTCTAAGTTTGTGTTTATATTACATTCAAATATCATGTTCATATCCTTGATTACCATGATATTTTAACTTATATTTTGTACATTTTTAAATGATCATTTTTGTAAAATTATTATTGACACTATTATCTCAAAATTAATTATGATACATTAATCATTCAAAATTTAAAAATGATTGTTCGACTAGTTCTCCAGTATCACTTTCTTGCTCTTCCCAATTGTTTTTTACAGGAGCAGGTCTTTTTTTTATTTTTGTAGCGATTGCACATGAAATACGATAGTATATAACTCCTCTTACACGTTCCTTTTCCCATTCAATGCACATGCATTGGCTTTTTTTCACTTTCTATTATTTCAAAATCATCAAGTTAGAATTCCATTTTATCATCTCTTTTGTCAGGGAAATAGTACCACAAAAAAAGTATGCTTTGTAAATATAAAAGACATACTTATCATGGTTTCAGCACATACCATAACCTAAATATTACTAAATTAACTAAATAAAGACATTAATATACGAGCATATGCGCGAAAAAAAGAAATAAGAAATTTTAAATGTCAAATATTGTTATTTAATACACTTACCATGATAACGCTGACTCACCTGTGATTATTTTAAAAAGAAGTTCTATTTCAAATTCTTCTATCTTTCAGCCTCCTTTAGACAAAAAACTATCAAAAAGACTAGTTTATTATGAAATAAAATATATAATTAATTTAGATAAAAAAAGGAGGAAAATAAATATGAATGAATTCTTTATTAAATTAGTAGGGATAATTGCTCCATTTGTTGATTTGATGTTTAAAATTATAGTAATATATTTCTTGTGGAAAATATCAAATCAAACAAAGCACAAATAAAGTTTCTAATAGAGTAGAGGAATAAATTTAAATATTTATTGTCCCTCCCATTGAACCGTACATACGGGTCTACATTTATATCGAAATTACAAATTCTTAAGATAGTAGTTAAGGAGATGGACTAATCCTGGTCTATTTCCTTTTCTTATACCCAGAACTGTTGGTGATAATAGGAAGATGACCACATCTAATCCATTTTCTCTATACCACTCTAACCTTGTGTTTGCACATTTATAGATTTCTTTTTCCTCGAACTCACATTTATTTATGATATTCAATTTCATTTGTTGCTTCTCCTCTACTTGTAAATTTATTTGGAACCATCCCAACTACCTGTGCCATCTATGATTACGATTCATAGTTTTAGGCTATCCTCATTTTCGAACTATCCAAACATTGCTTATAGTGATTTGCACTCTATAAACGTTTCAGTCCTTCAGTACCTCTACCTAATATGACTTCATCTGACTTCTTATGGTAAACCTTTTTCGACCGAGGGTACTATCACTGATTTTAAAGTTTGCTAGGCTTCCTCATCCATAAGACCTCCCGGGGT
>JARHZK010000213.1 GCA_029258245.1 Longicatena sp.
TTCCTAAAAAAACTACTACATTCAATAGGATAGTAAACAACGCAATTAATACAAACGAAGTAAATATTCGCTCTTTGAGTCCTTCTTCATCTTTTTTGCCAAATCGAATAGAAAAGACGGTACCACTTCCCATACAAAGTCCAAGTAAAATTGATGTAAGAAATGTCATTAATGTAAACGATGAACCGACAGCCGCAAGCGCATTTGGCCCTAAAAAACGTCCAACAATAAAGGTATCTGCTATGTTGTAACATTGTTGTAATAAATTTCCTAAAATCATAGGCAATGCAAATTTTACCATTGTAAGTACGACTGGACCTTGGGTCAAATCTTGCTTACTTGTTCTCATCTCATTTACATGAGTATCCCTTGTCGTACCATTACTGCAATCCATGAAAAGCTTCCTCCATATAATAAAAAACTTGAATTAGTATATCATACTATAGAAAAAAATGACAGAGCCATCACCTATCTCTAGTCATTTTTTCTATACATTAAATTTTATTTTTTAGCCATTGTTCTTTTGTCATAAGATTAATGTGTTCAATTCTTATTTCATTCATTAATGAAACAAACATATCCTTACATGTATGATGATACTAAAAACCCTAATTTTTCTTGAACTCTTTTTGATTTTGTATTTCCATCAAAATAACCACACCAAATTATTTTCATCCCTAAATCATCAAATCCATGACGAAGTATTTCTTTTGCGGCTTCTGGCATATATCCTTTCCCCAAAAATGGTTTCCCTAACCAATCCCCTAATTCGCATTCATTACAATGATTTCGATCATCCGATTTATTAAGCTTTAATTCCACTGCACCAATTGTTACATTATTTTCCTTTTCACATACTGCATAGCATTCCGCTCCACTAAGAACATTTCTAATAATTTTTAAACTTTCTTCCACATTTTTATGTACAGGCCATCCTGCAAGTGGTCCAACATCTGGATTCTTCGCATATCCAAACAATTTTTCGGCATCTGATTCTTCATGGACGAAGGATTAATCGTTCTGTACTCAATACCATGCTTTTATCTCCTTCATAATATTATCTATATAACATATTTTTAAGAATGAAAAAATTTATTAATCTTTTTTATCAAAACTAGAATCATAACCTTTTTAATTATGATTTCTGTATATTTTTCCGAAACAATGTTAACAAAGATTCTAAAACCACAAATAACACACCCGCCACAGGCCAAATAATCCAACTTCGTCCCCAATCATTTGTGATAAAGCTGTAGCCAAGATAAAGCGCTGTTACTATCCCCCAGTAAATAACTGTAATTGCATCATTACGATGATGCTCTGTTTTCTTTTCTCTTCTATAATCTCCTTCCTCTAAAAGCACTTGAAAAGAACCCCAAACAATACATGTGCGAACAATACACAATACGCCGATACCTACCATAAATAATAATAAAGCGACCGCTAATGTCATTGCCCACTCATTGTTTTCACCTAACATTGCGATGACAATAAACAAAGGAACAGGGCATAATACACACATTATAATTCCACCAATAAGTAATTGACTATGATGTACAGCATATTGTTTTTTACGTTCTTTCACCATATCCTCTACCCCATAAGCCGTATCAATCAAGTCTTTTTCTAAATGTTCATATGCACTAAGTTTCATCCCACTATAAATAAACATTCCAACAGCCAATGCAATCATTAGAAATAAAAACACACATCCTATGCCTGCAACAAAATGCTCACTCACTGCTACTATTTTCATTTCTTGTGCATCGCTTAATACAATTAAAGGAATACATGCATAAATACATAATAATACACCAAATGATATAAGTTTACTACAATATTCACGTATACGAATAAATTCAACTGCCTCCTCCATGGATACACATCGTAAAGAATAGTCATCCTCTGTATCATTTATTTTACATTCTTCTAATTCTTGATCATCCTTCACCAAATAATCTATAGTAACCCCAAAGAGTTGAGCAATTTTTAACATACGATTTAAATCTGGCATAGATAATGCCCCTTCCCATTTTGAAATCGTTTGTCTGCTAACGTCTAATTTTTCAGCTAATTCCTCTTGCGACCATCCACTCTTTTTTCGCAATTTAATTAATTTATCTGCAAAAATCATAATTTCTTCTCCTCTCATCCTCCATAATGGGACTTTTTCTAGCTAAAGTATAGCAAAATCGCAATGTGATGTACATCAACTCCTCGTGACAATTCTATATTTACCTGTTTACATTTTATT
>JARHZK010000019.1 GCA_029258245.1 Longicatena sp.
CTGCTTTTTTAAAACCTTTAAGAATATCTGGACCAAACGTCAAATTTGGTACAAAATGGCCATCCATTACGTCAAAATGCATCCATTTTGCACATGAAGCATTTAATTCTTTTAATTGCTCACTTGCATTTCCATAATCTAATGATAAAACTGATGGTGAAATCACTAATTCTTGTTTCATATTCTGCCTCCTACAATTTATTAATATTTTGGTTTTGCATTTTTAATCATATCAATAATTTCAGTATAGTGTTCATATCGTTCTTTATTTATAAATCCATCTTCAACTGCTTGTCGAATAGCACAATTTGGTTCTGCAATATGTATACAATCATTAAATTTACACTGTTGAAGATATGGTGCAAAATCTGGAATACATGCCTGCAAACGTAATCCATCCATATGTGTAAAATCCATAGATGAAAATCCAGGTGTATCTGCTACCCAACCTCCTGCTATTTCATGTAATTCACAATGTCTTGTTGTATGCTTTCCACGACCTAATGCTTTACTTATTTGTTGTGTCTGCAAATGAAATGTTGGATCAATACGATTTAATAAAGAACTCTTTCCAGCTCCACTCTGTCCCGTCAAAACACTAATTTTTCCTTTTAATGATTGAATCAATGCATCGCACGCATACCCTTTTCCACTTTCATACACTTCATAACCGCTATTTCGATAATCTTGAATTTTTTGATGAATTACATCTTCATCATGTATTAAATCCATTTTAGTAAAACATAAAACCGGTTTAATGTTTGCATAACAAACAGAAAATATCAATCGATCTACTAATACTGTGGAAAAATCTGGATCTTTACACGACATGACAATAATAGCTTGATCTACATTCGCTATCGAAGGACGTATTAATTCATTTTTACGTGATAAAACTCTTTGAATTCCTACTTGCGAATCAAAATTTTCAATATGTACAATATCCCCTACTACCGGTGCTTTGTGTTTTCGTAGTTTACCCATTGCAACACATTGTACATGTTCTCCATTTTCTTTTAAAACTTCATATTGATTTGAAATAATCTTTATAATTCTTGCTGTTTCCATTAATAATAATACAACGTGATCGTTTTATTTCCTTCTTGTTTATAAAGTGTTCCTTCTGCAGGATCACATTTGACCACAACTCCTTCTTCTACATCTTCCTTTCCCTCAGGAATGTCTAATTTGTTCAATACAGGATAAATACCTTTATCTTCTAATTCTTTTTTTACTTCCTCCACGGGTCTTCCTTCAAAATCAACCATAAATTCTACTCTTTTTGTTATTGTTAAATATAGATTAATTTCTTGTTGAGGATCTATTTTCTCTCCTATGTTTAATCCACTTTGTTCAATAATGACTCCAGGTTGATAAAAACTACTCTCTACTTCTTTTACAATTAATTTAATGTTAGGAGCTTTATCATGTAACTCTTTTTTTACTTCACTATAATAACGTTTGGTATAATCTTCAGCCGTATAAAATACTCCTTTTGAAACTGTTAATTTAATTACATGCGTAGTTTTTATTTTTTGTCCTTCTTTTGGATATACTTCTGCCACATATCCTTCTTCTACATCTTCACAATATTTACGTTCAATACTTACATCTTTAAATTTAGAATCTTTTAAAACCTGTTTGGCTTCTTTTTCACTTAGACCAACCAATTCTGGAATGATTGATTCTTTAACAGAAAATATATTCAATAATACTACTATTAAAACAAGTGCTAATATTCCAATTCCAGCAAAAATAAGTGCATTTTTATTTTTTTTCTTCTTAGTTTTCACTTTTTCTGTTTTCTTTTCAACTTTTGGACTACTTGCTTTTTTACGTTCTTTTGATGAATTCTCATGTATCACAATTGTAGGGTCTGATTCTTGTTCATTAAAAACTAGCTTTTTAACATGTGCCATGTTAGAATCTAAACAATGTTCTAAATCATACAACATTTCTTTTGTGCTTTGATATCGTAATTTACGGTTTTTTGCAGTAGCACGAATAATAATATTCTCCACTGATTGCGGAAGTGTTGGATTAAATTCGCATACACTTGGAATTTCTTCACGTAAATGTTTCATTGCAATTTGAACAGGATTATCCCCTTTATATGGAACGTTTCCTGTCAATAATTCATAAAAAACAATTCCTAATGCATATATATCTACTTGATTTGTTGGTGCCTCTCCTCGTGTTGTTTCTGGTGCAAGATAATGAGCACTTCCTAACACAGCATCTGTTTGTGTTAATTGCACTGCATCATGCGCTAATGCTATACCAAAATCTGTTATCTTTACTGTTCCATCATCTTTAACCAATACGTTTTGTGGTTTAATATCACGATGAATAATGTTATGTTCATGTGCATGTTGAACTGCACTCGTCAATTGAATCATAATATTAATACTTTCTTCTTTATGAAGTGCTCCACGCTGACTAATTAATTGTTTTAATGTTCTTCCACGGATATATTCCATAACAATATAATGATGTCCATCGTATTCACCAACATCATATACATCTACTACATTAGGATGTGATAATTTACTTGCAGCACTTGCTTCTCTTTGAAAACGCAATAAAGTAACAGGATCTTTGCTTAATTCACCACGTAATATTTTAATAGCTACTTCCCGATTTAAAATTATATCTTCCGCCAAATAAACATCAGCCATTCCGCCTTCACCAAGACTAGCTTTAATTACATAACGATCTGCAATCATATTATTTATTTTATTCATGATCACAATTCTCCTTTTCTAACACAATAACACTTACATTATCATATCCTCCTGTATCTAACGCAGATTGAATTAATAAATCAACCTTCGTTTCTACATTACAATCAATTTCTAAAATATGATGAATCAAATCTTCTTTCACATATCCATGAAGTCCATCACTACAAATTAAAAGAGATTGATATCCTTCTTTTATTTTATTTACATCAATTTTTATTGTTTTCCAAATACCTAAAGCATTTGTTAGAATATTACGATTTGGATGACTTTTTGCTTCTTCGATTGTGATTTCCCCCCGTTTTACTAAATCCGCAACATAAGAATGGTCTTCTGTTAAACAAATAAAATCATTTTCATAAATTGCATACACACGAGAATCTCCAACATTAAACACATAAGTGGATTTTGGGCAACATAAAATACCAACCATAGTTGTTCCCATTCCTTTATATATTTCATTTGTTTGTGATTTTTCATAAATACAATCGTTGGACTTTTGTATATTTGTAATAATCCAGTTTTTAACTTCTACATCATTCATATTTTGAAAATCTGTATTTAAAAATTGTCCTTTAAAAGAAGAAACAGCAAGTTGACTTGCGACATCACCTGCTTTTCCTCCTCCAATTCCATCACATACAAAAGCAATAAGTGAATCTTTGTTTTCGATTAAACAAATACTATCTTGATTGTTCTTACGTCGAAGGCCTTTATGGCTTTTCCCACAACTATTCAAGTTAGTCTCCCTTCCTTTCTTTACGTAGATGTTTCACTCGTAATTGTCCACATGCTGCATCAATATCCGCCCCATGTTCTTTACGAATCGTACAACGCACTCCTTCTTTCATTAATGCATCATAAAACACCATCGCATGTTCATGATCTACGCCTTTAAATCCATTTTCGTCAACAGAATTATATGGAATTAAATTTACATATGCATTCATACCTTTTAATAATTTAGCAAGTTGCTTTACATGTTCTTTTTTATCATTTATTCCTTTTAATAAAATATATTCAAATGTTAAACGACGATTATTTTCAGATGCATAATAATGTACAGCTTTCATCAATTCTTCTAATGGATATGCATGATTAATCGGCATCAATTGATCACGCAATTCATTGTTTGGGGCATGTAAAGATATTGCTAAGTTATATTGTGTATGTTCCTTTGCAAATTCCATAATTTTAGGTACTACACCACATGTAGAAATTGTAATATGTCTTGCTCCAATTCCTAAACCACGATCATGATTCACAGTACTTAAAAAATTCATTACGTTTTCATAGTTGTCAAATGGTTCTCCTGTTCCCATAACGACGATATGACTCAAACGTTCATCAATCTCATCTAAATCTTTTTGAACATATAATACTTGTGAAACCATTTCACCACTTGTAAGATTTCTTTTCTTTTTTGTCAATCCACTTGCACAAAAAGCACAAGACATATTACATCCAACTTGACTCGTTACACAAATACTTTTTCCATAATCAAATTGCATAAGTACACTCTCAATTAAAGATCCATCCTCTAATGCGAATAAATATTTTGTAGTTCCATCACTTGATACTTGTTTATCACGTAAAGTTAATGGCTTTAACTCATAATTTTCTTTTAAAATTTCTCTTGTATCTTTTGACAAATCGCTCATTTCATCAATAGATGTTACACGTTTACGATATAGCCATTGAAAAATTTGATGTCCTCTAAATTTTTTCCATCCATGTTCTAATGCCATATCACTCATTTGCTCATAATTAAAATCATATAAACTTTTCATTTTATCACCGTATTATATTTTATCATATAAACCACTTTACTCCTATGAGTTTATACTTAAATTTATGTAAGATTTATATTTTTATATTTATTTAAAAAAAAGCAGCGTTTTTGCTGCTCTTTTCATCATTTTCCACTAATTGCAATTTTTTCAAATAGAATACTTGGTGTTCCAATTCCACTCATTCCCATTTTTAAATCATTTCCAACAAACAAAATATGTTGCATGATATCCATAAAATTTCCAGCAATCGTAAATAAGTTAATCGGTTTTACAATATGCCCATTTTCTACATAAAATCCTTCTGATTGTAAAGAGAACTCAGTCGAAATTGGATTTAATCCAGCATGTAAACCTGTAATACTTGTTACAATAATACCTTTTTTTATATTTTTCATCATATCTTCATATGTTGATTGTCCATTTTCAATATAAAAATTTGTAGGAGAAATTCCAACAATTCCACCATATCCATTTTTAAATCCATTTCCAGTAGATACCGTCTTCATCAAATCTGCAGATTTTGTATTGTGTAAATATGTTTTCAAAACCCCATCTTTTACGATTTCTTTAGTGAAACATGCAACACCTTCATCATCAAATGCAACACTATTAATTCCATCTTCCATTAACGGGTTATCTTGAATATTTATTTTAGAATCAAAAATTTGACTGTCTATTTTGTCCTTCAAAATAGAAATACCTTTATATGCATTTTCTCCATCAAATAATCCGCACAATGCTTCTAATAACGATGTCATTGCATCTTTTTCCATCAATACGGGATAATCCCCACTTTCTATTGTATCTGCATGTAATTTTGATATAACTTTATTACATAAATTTGTTGCAAATGATGTTACATCTAATTCATTTAAATCTTTTAAATAAATCCAATCATATGCACTTTTAGCGTCTTCTCCATCTTTTGCAAGTACTTCTACTACTACATAAGCATTGCTATCTTCATCGCACAAATTCATACCTTTTGTATTTACAATACTGCGTTTCCCCTTTGCTTCACCGTAACTTGTTGCCATTACCTGGGAAATACGTGAATCCATCTGTTGTAAACATTCTTCTAGTTCTTTTAATTTTTGTATTTTTAAACTATTTTCTGTTTCTAACAATACATTTTTTTGTTTTTTTATAACAGGATATTCTTTTGCAGGTGCTAAAATTTTTACTTCATCATCCGATGTAATAATACTAGCGTTTTGAATCATTTGATCTAAAATTTCTTCTATTTTATCATCATCAACTTCTTCTAAAAAACAACTTCCCATTTTATCATTATAAATTCCTCGTAATGCTACTCCATCGCAATCGCTAATACTATATGAATCTACTTTTTGTTCATATACTGAAATAGAAGTTGATGTATTTCTTTGTTCATAAATTTCAAATTCTCGAAATCCTTTTGCTTTGGCAGCATTCATCCACACTTGTTTATTCATGATCACTACCTCCATCTTTTCCTCCAACAATCATCGCACTTACATGAATTGGTGGCTGTCCTACATCGGTAGGAATACTTCCACTGCTTGCTCCACACATTCCTTGAGAACGTTTCAAATTATTTCCAACCATGTCAATTTTCATTAATACATCAGCACCATTTCCAATTAATGTAGCTCCTTTTACAGGCTTATCAATTTTTCCATCTTTAATCAAATAACCTTCACGAACAGAAAAATTAAAATCTCCAGTACTTGGGTCAACACTACCTCCACCTAAAGATTTTGCATACAACCCATAATCTGTTGTTGCAATCATATCTTCTAGTGTATCCTTCCCTTCTAAAATAAATGTATTTGTCATTCGAGATGTTGTTTCATACTTATAGGATTCTCTTCGTGAACTACTTGTACTTTCCATACCCATGCGT
Organism: Longicatena sp.; assembly: GCA_029258245.1. Classification (GTDB taxonomy): domain Bacteria; phylum Bacillota_I; class Bacilli_A; order Erysipelotrichales; family Erysipelotrichaceae; genus Longicatena_A. The sequence goes on from JARHZK010000019.1 coordinate 6,420, forward strand.
CGACCATTTAATCGATCAACCATATAACTCTTCAAGATTCCATTTTCAATCAATACACGTCGTTTTTGAAAATTTCCTTCATCATCAATATTTTGTGATCCCCATGCATTCGGTATTGTCCCATCATCTACAGCGCTAACGCAATCATTTGCAATTTTTTGTCCTAGCTTTTCACAAAAAACAGATTGACCTTTTGCAACTGCAGCTGCCTCTAATGCATGTCCACAAGCCTCATGAAATATAACTCCACCAAATCCATTATCGATAACAACAGGCATTGTTCCGCTTGGACAATTATCAGCATATAACATCTTCATTGCAGCACGTGATGCTTCTTTCCCTATATCTTCTGGAATTGCCTCTTCTTCATAAAATTCCATACCTTTGCTTGCCCCAGGAGAACAGCTTCCAGTTTCATGTAAATCATGATCTTCTGCAATAACATTCATTCCTAAACGTGTATGAACACGAGTATCTTGAATATATTTTCCATCACTATTTGCAATTGCAACGTGTTGTTCTTCATCTAATAAAAATGACATTGCTTTTTGAATATGTTCATCATAAGCTAATGCAGCGTCATTTGCACGTTTTAACAAATCCACTTTTTGATTCATTGAATAAGATCTAGGAGATAATCGAATTGGATGTGCATTTTTATAAGTTATTTCCTTCAACTTAACATCTGTAATTGTAACCTTATCATTAATTGCTGCAGCTAATTGTTTCGCAGTTTTCAATAAATTTTCCTCTGTCAAATCATTCGTATATGCATAAACAGATTCTAATTCATGATAAATTCGTAGTCCAATACCACTACGAATACCACTATTTACATTTTCTACTTTTCCATTCAGCATCGAAATATTATTTTTATATGTTTTTTCCTCAAAAATTTCCGCAAAATCACCACCAGTAGCTAATGCTTCTTCTAATACTTTTTCTAACAATTTTATCTCTAGCATATTTTTCACCTCAACTTAGTTGAATTATACTCCTATTTTTTTCTCCATGCAACGAGAATATATTCCTTTATTTTTTCATCGTTTCAATCATATCTTGCATAACTGTTTCATTAATCATACCGCTATATCCTTGTACAATATTTCCTTCTTTATCAATGAAAAAAGTCATCGGTAATGTCCTTGCGCCATAGGTATAAGCAACCTCGAAATCTAAATCAAAATAGACTGGAAACGTATATTTTTGTTCCTTAATAAACGAAATTGCCTTTTCTTTCGTTTCACGATTTCCATCCGTCATATTTATCATTATAAATGATACATCATCACCATATTTTCGATACATTTTTTCAAAATCCGGCATTTCCATTTTACATGGAGGACACCAACTAGCCCAAAAATTCAAAATAACAGGCTTTCCTTTCATTTCTGATAATGTATGTTTTCCTCCGTCGATATCATAAAAGTTCACATCAGGTGCTTTTATAATTGCATTCTCTTCACTTGTTTCA
>JARHZK010000059.1 GCA_029258245.1 Longicatena sp.
ACATGTTCAAACTGAGTCATATGGATCGTACAGAAGGTGGTGTACCTATTTGTCCAGCAGGACATACGTTTGATTTGGATAAAATAAAGCTTACATATAAAGGTATATATCCGATGACAACATGTTATTATAGAAACAATCATTGTGATGGATGCCCTCTTAGAAAAAAATGTACGAAAGCAAAAGGTGGAAGAACTGCAAGGGTCGTCCCAATGTTAGAAAATATACATTCAAAAATAGATGAATATTTAAAAACTGAAGAAGGACAGGAACATATGCGAAACAGAAGCATACAGGCCGAAGGTGCATTTGCGAATATAAAACAGTACTTTGAATATGTACGCCTACATCGACGAGGAGAGAGTGGAGTCGCAGTAGAATTGAGCTTGGTATGTATTGGATATAACCTAAGAAAGTATCATAATCGAAAAGTTGCGAAAAAAAAAAATTAGTTTTCCACAGTAAAAATTAAAATAGCTAAACAAAATTATAAAAAATGAATAAAAATAATAGCTTTTTAAGAAAGTTGTTTTTAGAATACCTTAAAATAAGCTATTTTGAAACAAAAAACAAAAAAAAGACTGCGATTTCAGAGAATAATTAAATTCTCTTACTTGTCACAGCCCCATCTTTTTTATAATAATTTCTCTAAATAATTTTTGTAGCATTCAACAAGAGGAGATAATTTAATTAATACTTGTTTATATTGAGATTTAGACAGCTCGTCTCTAATACATACAAAATACATGATTGATTCAAACAATTTAGATAATGATTTCTTATCCTGGTAAGTATCTGTTGAGTTTTCAATATGGGTTTCTAGAAAAGATTGATGTAGTAAATTATCTTGATTGGTATTTAATATTTTAGATAAGATATCATTATTAATATGCAAATTAGTATTGAGAAATTCAAGTAAAACGTAGCTTGAAGCTGAATGCACACATTTTTCTATTTCATCAATATTAGAAACAGAAATCAGTCCATTATCGATTTCAGAACAAAAAACATTTATGTTTGAAATTAAGAAATACTCATCTATTGAAATTTTATTTGTATAATATTCAGTTAGAAATTCTAATGGAACATTGTAGAAATCTGAAAACAGCTTAAGCCTGTCTAATTTTGGTTCAAAATAATTGTTTTCATATTTATTTAGCATATTTTGGGTAATTCCAATCAAATTGGATAATTCTTTTCTACTAATTCCTAACTGTGTTTTTCTAAGATAGCGCAATCTATCTCCAATAGTCGAAAATGAAGTCAGTTTATCTTCTAAATCTTGTAGATTAATTAGCCATAAAAGTCGTTTATCTAAGTTCATGATATTCCTCTTTCTAAATATTTGCATAATAAAATAATATAAAAAGAATAATAAAAAAGCAATGCATTTGATGAAGTACATTGCTTTTAAATGTCAAATTGAGTCTTTAACTTGGTTATAACACATATTTAAAAATTCATTATTATGGGTTTTGTTTAATCTATTGCCTAATATAATTCCAAGTAATAGACCGTTTATAAAATCATATTTTCTATAAATATTACATAAATCCATATAATGTTGAGTTATATTATTTATAAACTCTATACTATAGTTTTGTTCCAATATATTTTCAATTTTTTCTAATTCTAATGATAGTTGGATATAGTCAGTATCTTTTATAATTTCTTTTTCATAATAATCTTGATTTATATAAATGTCAAATAGACTCTTTAAAGTTGAATTCATAGTTTTCACCTCCTCATTAAATTATTATCTGAATTAAAATAAAAATCCAATGTGTAAATATTAAAATATTTAAAAGTAAATGCAGCTAAAGATAAAATAATTATGAATTACTTCTTTTAAATATTGTGATATGTTTAAACAATAGATGATATATCATTTAAATAGCATAAAAAAAGGTGATAATATTAGATAGTTTAACAATTATTGTGTTATGGACGCTCTTTAACATTTACTGTGTTTATAAATTTCTTTAAACATATGTGTTTCTTCTTTAACGTTTATTATGTCAGTCTTTAAATGTGCTGTGTTTTCTAAGATTTCTCTTATTTTTTAGTTTATAAAAATATCCCTCTTTCATATAAAATGAATTTATCACAAAACACATATATGAAGGAGGGATTTCTATGTCCATTAAAAATTTTATCACAGCTATGCTTAATGTCAATCCAGTGGATATTGAAAGCATTTCTACTGTCGTTCAGTCCGATAATACTGTAAAAGTAAAGATTCGTTTAAAATCCGATCCCGCAATCAAATGCCCTTTTTGTAAGCAGCCTGTTATTAAAAATGGTTTCATATCTAGAACATTGACACACTCAACGCTTGTAAATCGTAAATGTATTATTGTATATGATAGACGGAGATATCTTTGTAAATCTTGTGGATTATCTTTCTGCGAGGATAATCCATTCATCAATACAAGGGAATCAATTACATTGGAAACCAAAATTAATGTCCTAAAAGATCTAAAGAAAGTTGCCAACACCTATACATCCATAGCAGAAAGATACAACTTATCTGTTACCAAGATTCAAAGAATTTTTGATAAATCAGTAAACATCAAAAGAAAAACACTTCCTGAAGTTTTATCAATCGATGAACATTATTTTCCAGCTTCTAACTTTGATTCTCTATATATCTGTATTCTGATGGATTTTAAAACAGGTGTTATTGTTGATGTGCTTCCAGATAGAAAAAAAGCTTACATATCTCAATACCTTAATAATATTCGCAATGCAACCCTTGATCTACACAATAAAAGCGAATTAGACAACGTAAAATACGTTTCTATTGACCTATATGAGAATTACAGAGATTTATCTCATATATATTTCCCCTATGCAAAAGTGTGTGCAGACAGCTTCCATGTGCTCGAGCATTTGACCAAAGATTTTCATATGGTCCGATTAAGATGCAGAAGGAATACTCAAGATGAAAATATTCAATATCTTCTCACTAAATTTAAATCCATATTCAATCACGATACATATTTGGATAATACACCTAAGTACAATAAACGATTCAAAAGATATCTTAACTATAGAGATATACTCACCATTCTGTTTGATTACTTTCCTGAACTGAAAAAAGCATATGACTTAAAGGAAACATATATCCAATTCAACAATACTGCATCATATGATACAGCACGTACGACACTTACAGGTATTATAAAATCATTTGCAGATAGTAACATTAAAGAGTATGATGAATTCTACAATATGCTAATAAACTGGTACGAAGAAATTATCAATTCATTCATAATCATTAACGGTAGAAGAATCAACAATAGCTATATAGAATCACGGAACAACCAGATAGAGCGATTGATCTATAATGCGAGAGGATTCGTAAATTTCAAAAGGACAAGAAATAGAATACTGTATTGCTTAAATAAAAAAGTGTGATTTTGTGATATTAGCGACCTAAAATGGTCGCTTTTTCTCATAAAACCACACTAATATTTAAAGATTATACACACACATGTGTTAAAGCTTAAACACATCAATGTTAAAGATGAACCACACCTTGTTTAAAGTCCAGCCACATCACTGTTTAGAGCACAACCACACTAATTGTTACAATCCCTATATTATAGTTCTATATAACAATATTAAATTGATATTACTATAATAAATCTTATTTTTGACTTATTATAAATCAACAAAATAAATCTCATCTTACGAAATTAACAGAAAAGATATTCATTTATATATATTTCTATATTTCAATTAATAAACTTTTAGACGAAGTTATTTCATCTAAAGTTACTTTGTTTAATATAATCTACATAAACTTATATTTAAAATTTTGCTAATAACCAAATTATTACTACACATCCTTAAATATTATACAATAATTAATTATGTTTTATTTTTTTTATAAGTTTTATAAGAACTATTACCATAATAATCAAAGATAAAATAACTAGTAAAAAAAAGAATATACCATTATTCAAAAATTTATCATGGACCCAATAAATATAATTAATCATAGATAATACTATAACAAATAATTCAATAAAATAATTCTTATTATGCATAAATTATCCAATCATGCAGAATGAAAATCTTACTGCTGCTTCTGCACCAAGAACAGTGCCTACTGAAGCTCCAGCTTTCCCCAATGCAGCTAAAACAGCATCAACAGACATTTGGATTTTCATATCTTTAAGCACTTTCTTAACACATTTAACTACTTTTTGATGTTTCTCAGGATGTGCTGCTACATCTTTCCAATTTCCATAATTATAATCTGGCCAATCAGCCTCTCTTGTTTCAATTGAGCCATAAGACTCAATCTCTTTTTCTACAATATTTATTTCATTCGCATGAATATTCTTATTGTCAGATTGTAAAAACACGCCAAAACACATACATAATGCTACACATGATAACACAATTTTTTTCATTATAATTCTACCTCCAGTCATATTTTTATTTGAACTTTCATGATAAGATATATTTGTAAAAATATTTATTTTATCCATTGGTTTGTCCTCGTAAAAGAATTTTAATTTAAGGCTTCTTTTTTTAATTCATAATTTATTGGTTCAATACCTGTTTTAATTGATACCAAATTATCATTTTCAATTACAAGCATTGAAGGAACTCCTATTAATGTATAATCAGAAATACTAGTTGAATTAATATTTTCATCTTCGTTTTCAGTAAAAATATTTAAAGACTTACATTTATCACCATCGACAAAATATAATTTTGGTTTATTAAATTTTACTGTATAATATTCAATAATAGGTTCCAACATATCGCAGAATGGACAATCTTTCTTTGAAAAATAAACATAATATTTTTTTGATTCTATTCCTAAAACATCATTCTTATTTTTCAAAACTAACGTTTGTTCTTCTTTAATACGATTAAATGCACTTTGATCTACTTGAAATTTATTTTGATTACTTTCAACTTCTACTTTTTTTCTTGAATCAAATAATTTAGTGTCATTTGCATAATACAGTATCATTCCCATAATAATTAAGATTATCATGATGAATATAATTGTAACTTTTTTTCTCATTATAATCACTTCTCTTTTATATTTTTAAATCCATATAAAAATATAATATATTTTTTATTTAATTATATATCTAAATAATTTTTTTCGCTCCTTCCACAACAAATGATAACGTTATCTTGTATCTATATTATACAGTTGATTGTATTTATTTGCAACCCTTGTTTTTTAATATTATTATTGTGAAATTCAAAAAGCTTTGTTATACTTTTAGTGAAAGGAGAATGATAATACTATGAATTATATTAGATTAACAAAGAGAGAAAATCAAATCATGGATATTCTATGGGATTACAATCAAGAAATGTCTGCAAATGACATTAAACTAGCTTCCAATGGATTAAGTATTTATACTATTCAACAGGTTCTCCAACATCTATTATCTATAGGCTACATTGAAGTAGCTGGTATTGGAAAAAACAATAAATCAATCACTCGTTTATACAAACCAATCATTTCCGAATCTGAATATGTATCTTCCCACATAAAAAAAGATACATTTGCTCAATTGGCCGCCAATTACATTCAAAACAATGATGATCTTGACGCTATTAATGATTTAGAAAAATTGATACAAAAAAAGAAGAAAGAATTGGCAGGAAAATAATATGTCTGTTAGTATATCATCATTATTTATTACTTTGTGTATTTCAATGGTATTAATTATTTTTTTAACAGTTATTTTAACTCATAAGAAAAGTTATTCTCTTTTCAGGGCAGATATTTTATTTATATTAGTAAATATTATTATCCTCCGTTTGTTAATTCCTTTTGAGTTTCCATTTACCATTACTATACCTCTACCATCAATTATGAATCCTTTAATGAATTTTTTGAACTACAATGTATATCATAAAACAAAAATTATTCATATTCTAAGTTTAATATGGTTGATTGGTATAATAATTGGAACATATAGATATATTCAAAAAATTTTTTCTGTTAAAAAAATAAAGAATACAATTATTCGTCATTCGCAATGTTATAAGATGTCAGATCTACTTAAGAAAACTGTATGTCCAGACTTCAATGTTTTAATAACATCTTATGTATCTTCTCCAATGGTTCTAGGTTTTAAAAAAATTATTTTATTACCTGAAATTAAATTTTCGCAATCAGAACTATTAAATATATTAAATCATGAATCTCAACATTTAAGACTGCATGATATTTTATTCAAACAAATCGTTTACATGTTAACAATTATATATTGGTGGTTTCCTCCAATATATTTATTTAAAAAAAATATTAATTTCTTTCTTGAGGTTCGTGCAGATGAAAAAGCAACCGCCTCATTAGATATCAACGGTACTTTAGAATATGCTGAGACTTTAATTAAAGTTCAAAAAAAAATAAGTTCAAATCGTAATAAAATCATAAATAATTTTTCTAGTTATATGATAGGAGAAAATCGAAATATATTGTCTTACCGAATTAATTATCTAATCAATAAACAAATCAAAAAAAAGACAAATAAAATTTTATTATGTTTGATTTTTCTTTTACCTCTTATTAGTAATTTATTAATATTCGAACCCTATTATTCTCCTTCAAAACAGCTTGATGGAACAATAACCGATAAACAATTACTAAACGAAAGTTATTTAATCAAACATAAAAACGGAACATATTCTCTGTGTATTGGAAAAGAAACATTTGCAATTCAAAATCCAGATTATTTTATTAAATTAGGAATAGATATATTAAAGGAGTAAATTATGAAAAAAATGTTCAGTATAGTAGTTTTAATATTTATCTGTATATGTAGTTTTGTACAACCCACATCAATCTTGGCAAATGAAAATAAGGCTCCGGTTTCAATAGAACCCCGAGCCGATATAATTGAATGGAGATATAAAATCATTAATGGAAAATTATATAAGCGTCAATTCAACCATTCAACAGGCAAATGGATAGGTAAATGGGTTTTATGTTAAACCAAGGTGGTAATATTAGGGATTGTAACAATTAGTGTGGTTGGGCTCTAAACAGTGGTGTGGCTGGACTTTAAACAAGGTGTGGTTCATCTTTAACATTGATGTGTTTAAGCTTTAACATGTGTGTGTATAATC
>JARHZK010000141.1 GCA_029258245.1 Longicatena sp.
TTAACTGCAAAACGCAATGGAAAAGTATTATATGGAGGAAGTAATAAATTTATTAAAACAATTACTTCTGTACCTAAAGAACTTCAAATGGCTTCTGATCAACTTGCGGAAGCAGGAAAAACACCATTATTCTTTAGCGAAGATGGAAAACTTTGTGGTATCATCGCAGTTGCGGATACAATTAAAGCAGATAGTCCACAAGCAGTTCGTGAATTACAAAACATGGGTATTCATGTAGTTATGTTAACTGGTGATAATGAGCGTACAGCAAAAGCCATTGGTGATCAAGCTGGTGTAGATGAAGTCATTGCTGGTGTATTACCTGATGGGAAAGAAGCCGTTATTCGTCAACTTCAAAAACGTGGGAAAGTTGCTATGGTTGGAGATGGAATCAATGATGCTCCTGCATTAACACGTGCGGATATGGGGATTGCAATCGGTGCTGGTGCAGATGTTGCAATTGATGCAGCGGATGTTGTCTTAATGCAATCAAAATTAAGTGATGTTCCAACTGCAGTACGTTTAAGTCGTGCAACATTACGTAATATTCATGAAAACTTATTCTGGGCATTCTTCTATAACACGATTGGTATTCCAATTGCAGCGGGTGTATTAATTCCATTTGGAATTACTTTAAATCCAATGCTTGGAGCTGCTGCAATGAGCTTATCTAGCTTCTGTGTTGTAACTAATGCATTACGATTAAATCTATTTAAATTACATGATGCATCAAAAGATAAACCATTAAAAAACAAAGTAACAAATTTTGAACCAATTGTATTACCAAATGCAGAAGAAGAAAAAGTGACTTGTACAGGTGGATGTCCATTAGAAAATACTTCAAAACGTACATTGCATATTGAAGGTTTGATGTGTGAACATTGTGAGATGCATACGAAAAAAGCGCTAGAAGCACTTGAAGGAGTAGAATATGCAGAAGTAAGTCATGAAAAAGGAACAGCAATTGTAACATTAAGTAAAGAAGTATCTGATGAAGCTTTAACAAAAGCAGTAGAAGATGCAGGATATAAAGTAATTAATGAAAATAAAAAAGGAGAAAAAATTATGGAAAAAACAATGAAAATCGAAGGTATGATGTGTGGACATTGCGAAATGCACACAAAAAAAGCGCTAGAAGCACTTGAAGGAGTAGCAAAAGCAGAAGTAAGTCATGAAAAAGGAACAGCAATTGTAACATTAAATCAAGAAGTATCTAACGAAGTTTTAACAAAAGCAGTAGAAGATGCAGGCTATAAAGTAAAGGATGTTCAGTAATAGTTTAAGTCATAGGAGTCACAAGGATTCCTATGACTTTTTTTATTTTTTCATAGTAAATTGCTTCTATTTTAGGTAAAATGTTGATAGAAAAGATTGGTGATTATTTTGAAACTTGAACAATATAAGAAAAAAATAAATTTGGTTGATAAAATAAATTTAGGAACGGTAATTTTCATTATTATGATTTCAGCAGTGAATATATATTTTTCGATCCAAGCAGAAGTTGATCCTGCTATCTATTTATTTGCGATTTTTAGTTTAGTTATTGGGATTGTTTCATTGATTGTCGGAAGAATCCTTCCATCAAAAGCAAGTAAGGTACAAGTCTCTCAAAAACAAAAAATTGCACTTTCTGCTGCGAATGCAGTTTTAAATAAAAGAGGAGTTGTTTCTCCAACAACCTTAGAGGGAAGTTATATATATCGTAATTGGAATTTTTTAGCATTTTTGATTGTATCTTCATTTATGATGCTGTTTAGTTGGGCAGGAGCTATGGTTTGTTCAGAAAATAGGATGATTTCATATATGTATTGTGTAACCTTGTTTCTTTGGTTTGCGTTATTACCACTTACTGGTCTATGGACATATTATGATGGATGTATTGCAGATATGGAAGTGTATGGAGAAACTTATGATCAAATAGGGAAAAATGTAATACGTGAGATGAAAATAGGAACAATTGCGTTTTTGGGGATTATTGGAGTATCTTTTATTCTTGCGTTATTTATGTAAATTGATAATAAAAAAGCATCAACTATTCGTATTTGTAGTTGATGATTTTGTTTTGAATTAATCTAGTTCATATACAGTTTTAAATTTATGGATTAAATAATCAATATAATAAGAAGGATTAAAAGGGTCTTTTGTTGCTTTTAATAAAATCTCATCCGCAGTAAGGCTTGCACCATAACAATGGATATTTTCTTTTAACCATTGACTGATAATTTCAAAATGATTTGTTCGTAATGCAGTATCTACATCAATTTCTTGTTCCATAGCATGGAAGAATTGAGCAGCATAAGCACTTCCTAATGCATATGTTGGAAAATATCCTAGGTTTGCAGCACTCCAATGCATATCTTGTAAAATACCATCACAATCATGTTCTGGACGAATACCTAAATATTCTTCGTATTTATCGTTCCACATAGTATCTAAATGATCGTAGTCTACATTTCCATCAAAGATTTCTTTTTCTAATTCATAACGAATTAATACATGGATAGGATATGTTAATTCATCTGCTTCTGTACGAATAAGAGATGGTTTTGATACATTGATCATTTTCATAAAATCATCTAATGGAACAGATGCTAATTGTTTAGGGAAATGGTTTTGTAATCTAGGATAATTATATTCCCAGAATGCTCTACTTCGTCCAATATGATTTTCCATTAAACGAGATTGCGATTCATGCATAGCACAACCAATACCAGATTTAAATGAAGTTCCATCAAATTCCTCATTTACTTGTAAACTATATTGTGCATGACCATATTCATGCACTGTGGATAAAATTGCTGACATTACATTATCTTCGTAATAATGTGTTGTAATTCTTGCTTCATGTGCAGAGAAAAAATCGGTAAAAGGATGTTCTGTTGTTCCCATATAACATTCTTTTGGATTTACATGCATATATTCATTTAATTCATTCATGAATGCTTCTTGTTCTTTAATATCGAAATTTTGTAATAAAGGAGATTCATCAATTTTTTTTCCTTCTTTTATAATACGTTGAATAAAAGGCAATAGTTGTTCTTTGATTTGTTTAAAGAAAGCATCATATTTTTCTTGATTCATTCCTAATTGATATTGATTTAACATATAGTCATAATCGCTACAATCTTTTTTTACATAAGTTAAAGCTTCTTTTTGATTTTTAATAACATTTACTAAATGATCTTTAAATAAGCTATAATCATCTTGTTCTTTCGCTTTTTGCCAAGCTTCTTCGCTATCTGCGATTGTTTTACGTAAATGAACATATACGTCTTTTGGTAAATTGCGTGTTGCTTCTAACTGTAGAAAATAAAGATGTAATTCTTTTTTTAACATTTCATCTTTTGTGATTTCATACAGCTTTTCTAATTTTTGTAGATTTTCTGGATCCATTTGATAAGCAAATGCTTCTCCAGATAATGTTGCCATCATATCGTTACGATAAGGAATTCCATTTGATGGTGCGATTGTTGCAATATCAAAATACATTGTACTTAATGCAATATCATAGGAAGCATTAATGCGTTTGTATTCTTTGAAAAAAGATAATAATTCTTGTTCCATATTCGTTACCTCACTTTTTTTAATATTGTATCACAGATTATATTTAATATTGTATAAAATTTACGTGAATTGACAGTAAAAATTGAGAATGCTATCATTATTTATATGAGGTGATAATATGCATTCCATTTTCCAACAAATAATGAATTATCGACCAAAAATAGAAGGAATTGATAATAAAGCATGTGTGATGATTGGATTGTTTCAACAAGAGGGTGAAATGCAAATCTTATTTACAAAACGCGCTTTTACTTTAAAGACACAACCTGGAGATATATGTTTTCCAGGAGGAAAAGTAGAAGATGGAGAATGTGAGTTGGATGCCTTATACCGTGAAGTTTATGAAGAATTGCATATTTTGCAAGAAAGTATGGAAGTTATAGGGCAATTGGATTATGTAGTAACTACATATGGAATGCTTGTAATTCCATATGTTGTATATATGAAAGATGTTTCCACTATAAATTTCAATAAAGATGAAGTTGAAGAAGTTATTTATATTCCGTTAAAAGAACTGATAAATAAAAAACCAGAGGAATATGAAATTATATTTCAACAAATTTTTCCAAAAAAATTTCCATTTGATAAAATTCAAAATGGAAAAGAATATAAGTGGAGAAAAGCAACACAAAAACAATATTTTTATTATTACCAAGGAAATACTATATGGGGATTAACAGGACGGATTTTATATAATTTTATAGATGTAATAAGGGAGTGTTCATATGACAATTGAAGAAGCATTAGATCGTCTAGAAACATCAAAATTTCGGGCAAGTTTTCATTTATCAAAAAAAGATAGAGACTATATAGAAAAAAAAGGTCTTGATGAAATTCAAAAACATGCAGAAGATTTTGTAAAAGAAAGAATAGCCCCTGCATATATCAAAAATGATGGAAAGCAAACACCAATGAGAGGACATCCTGTATTTGTAGCGCAACACGCTTGTGGATGTTGTTGTAGAGGATGTTTAAATGAATGGTATAGAGTAGCTAAAGGTGTTGAATTAAATGAAATTCAACAAAGAAAAATTGTAAATTTATTAATGGCATGGATTCAACGAGATTTAAAAAGATGAATGGTAAATTTTATATTTATAGGCTGTGATTAAAGGTCAATAATCGTTTCAATTCAATAGAAGTATTTAAACATTAAAATTAAATATTTGTGACAACAAGATATTATTATATATTTAAGATAATCCATTTGATAAAATACATAAAAAAAGTATTGATTTATATAAAAACAACTGTTAATATACATAACAATATATGAAATAATTTGAATTGTTAATTTCTAATGAATAACAATGTAAAAAAGAGTTCAATAATATTTGAAGGGGACATATACCATGGCAAATAAAAAAAAGAAAAAAACAAGTTATGATGATTCATTGGTTAGAATATTTATCTGGTCAGGATTCGATGTGTTTGTTATTACATTGATTACTTGCATCGCTATTACACTGATTTCATTTTATTGTAATCGGTTAGATGCGGATGGAATCAAGTTGGTGAGATGGTGCTTTTTGATGGCGTTTCCTGTTTCTTATGCATTGCCGACGATAAGTTTGCTCAAAGTATGGCGACAAGAACGTATTTTGGGTATATACTGGAAAGAACGTACCGATCAAAATCGACCTGTGCAGGAAAGAGACTGGTATTTATATTTTGATCGCGGTGGTTTTATTCTGTGTCACTGGGCGTATATTCAACGTATTCTCAAATCTTGGGTTGCTGAGCAAACCACTAGTTTGGGTAGGGCAAAGATATACTATGTAAAATTTGAAGATATTAGTGGCAAAAAGCATATATTAAAATTTTCTTCATCAAGTGAGCAAAAACGATTTTGTCAGTGGTATAAAAAACAAGTGTGTATCAATGAAAATAGCGAATTTGAATAACTCTTACTATTTTTTATTTAACATCTACTAATATATGATAATATAGCGAACAAATGTATATATCATAGAGGATATCGTAATAAAAAATATTTCATTATTGGATAACGGAAAGCTACGAATAGATCACATGTAGAATTTGTCAATTGATCAGTAAGAGGATCTAGTATTATTTAAGTAGAGTTGCGTGGATGTAAGTATAATATAAAAAAAAGGGAGTGCCCAATAACCTCTTAATTTAATGATATTGGGCACTCGCTTCTTTTATAAAATTGTATTTTTTGGTATTTCTTTTAATAAATGTTGATTGGAAATGTATTTTTGAAGATAATTAAAAATTAAACTTTCATGTCCTAAATAAGAATCTTCTTTAATATCAATCATATCCATTCTTGTTTCGTAGATATATTTTTTCTTAATATAGAATAAATATTTCTTTGATAGTTTTGAGTATTGATTCATATATTCATCTTTTGATAGAGATTCTATTTTATCTTGAATACGACTAATGGAAATATCTGTTTCTTGTATTTTATTTTCTAAATAATCAGAATAAGAACGACAATAAGAAGCAATTTTTAAATCTTTGGCAATGGTAGACAATAATTTTGAAAAGTCTTTATTTGATTCAAATATTTTTTCAATTTTAACATTTCCTGCAGGTTGTGTCGTTTTTTTGATTTTACAACAAGTACCAATATAAGATAATTGCTCTATTTGAATAAGAACGATTTTATGAAGTAATTCTGATTTAATATTACCATCATAAACAAAAGATAAAATTTTTTGACCTATATTAATATATAGGATGTGATTGTAGTATTCTTTTTTTTTGGTATCAAATAAACGCATATGATTTCCCCCTTGTCATAAATGACATTTACCTTATTAGACAATTCTATTATACCATTGATTAACTTTAATTGGTTAATGAAATATACTTAAAATTACTAAAGAATTATTAATTTTTTTATTTTATTTAGATTAATGTTATTTTTTAGTATAAATATGATAGAATGTAAGAATTTATTTATATTTAAAAAAAGAAATATGATATAATCTTTTTAAGAATAAGGAGATAGGGTATGAATAATATAAAAAATATTAAAAAAATTATATTTGGTATTATTGTATGTCTTTGTTTTGTATGTATTATATTTTTTGCAGGAATGAAATTTGCAGGTGGGAAAGGAGAGCCGAATATCACATCAACGGCTTTAACGCAACAATTACAAGATATTAATGAATTAGCTACCATAGAATATCATTATACAAAAGTAGGAGAGTTTGAAAATTCTTTAAAATTAAATGGTTGGAGTATTCCTTTAACAAAAAAACACTTTTTGTTAACATACGCAGGAACTTTGAAAGCTGGAGTTAATATGAATGATGCTAAAGTAACTATTCATAATAAAAAGATTATTGTACAAGTACCTGATGTGAAAATTTTAAATAATTCTATTGATGAAAAAAGTATTGAAGTTTATGATGAATCAAAAAATATTTTTAATCCAATAAGTGTAGATGATTATAAAACATTTGCATTACAACAAAAAACTAAAGTTGAAGAAGAAGCGATTGAAAATGGAATATTAAGTGAAGCGGCAACAAAGACACAAAAAAGTATTCGTATGTTTTTAGAGATGATACCGGATTTAAAAGACAATTATACAATTGAAGTATCTTTTCAATAAACTTTGAAAGAGGATTTCCTCTTTTTTTTATATTTGTGAATAAAATATATATTATTATGTTATAATAGCTATTGCGTATAAAAATGCATTATAATAAACAAAATGCCTCCTTAGTTAAATGGATATAACAAACCCCTCCTAAGAATATGTTATAACGACCGCCTTTCGGGCAAAGGCGATTGACATTGAGTAAGTTTAAGACTAAAATTGAATAGATTTTAAAGATGTTTCCGTAGCTCAGCTG
>JARHZK010000155.1 GCA_029258245.1 Longicatena sp.
TGAATATGTACGCCTACATCGACGAGGAGAGAGTGGAGTCGCAGTAGAATTGAGCTTGGTATGTATTGGATATAACCTAAGAAAGTATCATAATCGAAAAGTTGCGACAAAAACAAATTAGTTTTCCACAGTAAAAATTAAAATAGCTAAACAAAACTATAAAAAATGAATAAAAATAATAGCTTTTTAAGAAAGTTGTTTTTAGAATACCTTAAAATAAGCTATTTTGAAAAAAAAAACAAAAAAAAGACTGCGATTTCAGAGAATAATTAAATTCTCTTACTTGTCACAGCCCCTTTTTAAATTTGTATCATTTTTTTCAAAGAATAATTTAAATCATATGATAATAATATAATAATTAATGAATATTATTAATTATTTATTGATAAATATTAAAAATAGGATGTAATGATTATAGAAGATTACTTATATAAAAGGAGGTCTATATTATGAGTATAGATAAAATTAAAAAGATAACAAGAATTTTAATGATAATTTTAACTGTTTTAGAATATTTATTTTTATTTGTCAGTATTGGAATGTTGATTCTTTCTGGTATTGTTTGGTTGGCGAAATCTCCAAATGTTATTGAAAGTTTGAAGCCGGAATTTGATAATGTTGTATGTCAAGGTACAAATCTAATTCTAGATGGTAAAATTTTTTCGATACCTATGTTTTCGTTGGGGGCTTTTGGTTTAGCAGTGGAAAATATATCAATAGCGATTGCTTTATTTTTCGGTCGTTCTATTTGTAAATGTATTTATAATGGAGAAACGCCATTTCAACATGTTTTTGGAGAAAAAATTCGACATATTAGCTTTTTTCTACTGATTTCGTTTATCATAAGATGTGTTATAGATGGGTTTGAAAATATTTTAAGTATGTTTGTAATTCTATTCATTATTTTTAGTGTTTCTTTTATTTTTGATTATGGCTGTGAATTACAAGAGGAAGTGGATGAAATTTTGTAAGGGTGAAGTAAGATGGCGATAATATTAAGACTTGATCGAATGATGGCAGATCGTAAAATAAGTTTAAAAGAATTATCTGAAAAAGTAGGGGTTGCCAATGTTAATCTTTCAAAAATAAAAACAGGGAAGGTTAGTGCAATTCGATTTTCTACTTTGAATGAGCTTTGTAAAGTATTAGAGTGTCAACCTGGGGATATTTTAGAATATGAGCCAGATGAAATATAGACAAATTTGATGTAATGTATGAAATTCGTACATTACATTTTTTTTATCTATAGAAAATAGTTAAAAAATAAATAAAATGTAGAGTGAAAGAAGGTGATATGGTTGAAACAACTTATAGAATTGATACAGCCATATTTATTTAGTTTAGGATCGTGCTATACATGGAATCGAAACTTAGGTAAAAATTGACTAAGATAAAAATATTGCGATAGTAATACATAATATTGGATTAAAAACATAGGATAATATATGGAAAGGTAGGTAACTATGAATAAAAAAATAAAAGTTGGATTATCTTTAACTGCTGCAGGTGTTGGTATTGCAGCTTTAAGTGCAAAAAAAAGAATGAATGAGGAAAAGAAACAACAAGAAAAGCAAAATAGTCAATATCGAAATACAGAACGTGGACGTTATGAAAAAAATAGTAAAGGAATCTATTATTCCAATGGAAATTATGAAGCATTTGCTAGACCAGAAAAACCGAAAGATATAGATCAAAAATCAGCGTATATTGTTGGAAGTGGATTAGCATCTTTAGCTGCTGCATGTTTTCTTGTAAGAGATGCTCAAATGAAAGGGGATCATATACATATTTTAGAAGCTATGGATATCGCTGGAGGAGCTTGTGATGGAATTTATGATCCAACAAAAGGTTATATTATGCGTGGTGGACGAGAAATGGAAAATCATTTTGAATGTCTTTGGGATTTATTCCACAGTATTCCATCCTTAGAAACGGAAAATGCATCTGTATTAGATGAATATTATTGGTTAAATAAACAGGATCCGAATTATTCATTATGTAGAGCAACCGTTCATCGTGGAGAAGATGCTCATACTGATGGAAAATTTGGATTAAGTGAAAAAGGTTGTATGGAAATTATGAAACTCTTTTTTACTAAGGATGAAGATTTGTATGACAAAAGTATTGATGAGTTTTTTGATGAAGAAGTGTTTGATTCTAATTTCTGGCTATATTGGAGAACGATGTTTGCCTTTGAAAACTGGCACAGTGCATTAGAAGTAAAATTGTATATTCAAAGATATATTCATCATATTGGAGGATTACCTGATTTTTCTGCTTTGAAATTTACAAAATATAATCAATACGAATCATTAATTTTGCCAATGAAAAAATATTTGGAAAAAGCAGGGGTTCAATTCCATTTTAATACACAAGTAACAAATGTAATTTTTGAATTTGATGGTGATAAGAAAGTTGCCAAACAAATTGAATATGAACAACAAGAAGAAACGAAAGTAATTGAACTTACAGAATCTGATTTTGTATTTGTTACAAATGGTAGTTGTACAGAAAGTACAATTTATGGAGATCACAAGCATGCTCCTTGTGGGGATGCACAAGTGAAAACAAGTGGTTGTTGGAGCTTGTGGAAAAATACTGCGAAACAGCATCCGTTATTTGGACATCCGGAAAAATTTTGTAGTGATGTAGAAAAAACAAATTGGGAATCTGCAACAATTACAACTAGTAATGAAGAAATTATTGACCATATTAAGAATATTTGTAAAAGAGATCCAAGAACAGGAAATGTTGTAACGGGAGGTATTGTTACAATTAAAGATTCGAATTGGTTGATGAGTTGGACAATTAATCGACAAGGTCAATTCAAAGAACAAAAGAAAGATGAAGTATGTATTTGGGTGTATGGTTTATTTACTGATAAAGTTGGAGATTATATTAAAAAACCGATGAAAGAATGTACGGGTGAAGAAATTACAGCAGAATGGTTATATCATATTGGTATTCCAATGGAAAAAATTGATGCTTTAGCAAAAAATGAAGCTAATACAGTACCTACTATGATGCCATATATTACTGCTTTCTTTATGCCACGAAGAAAAGGAGATCGACCAGATGTTATTCCTGATGGCTGCGTAAATTTTGCATTTTTAGGTCAATTTGCAGAAACACCAAGAGATACGATATTTACAACGGAATATTCCGTAAGAACAGCAATGGAAGCTGTATATGGATTAGCCCAAGTTGATCGTGGAGTTCCAGAAGTGTGGGCAAGTGTATATGATATAAGGGAATTGCTAGATTCAACAGTAAAATTGATGGATGGAAAATCTCCATTAGAAATTCCATTACCAAAACCGCTTGAAATGTTAAAGAAGCCTCTACTAAAGAAAATAAAAGGAACGGTTATAGAAAAAATATTGAGAGAACATAATATTATTAAATCAGGAATGTTATAAGAAATATAATTAAACTAGTGAAATTGATATTTTAAGTATATTAAAGTAGACTTTTTATTAGAAATTGTCTACTTTTTACGTTCATGAAAATCCTCATTCTTCTATCGATAAAAATATTTTATCGACATATAAATATTGATTATTTTATATTATTTATTTTAAATGATATAATAAGCAAGATTTTTTGAAAGGGGATATACATGTTGAAAAGTTTTAAAAATTATTTACCTGGAGTATGCGTGGCAATTGTAATTGCAATCGTTGCTAAGTTTTTAGAAGGATTAATGCCAATTCATTTGATAGGAGCATCAGTTATTGCTTTGTTTATTGGTATGACATTAAATATATTTTGGAAGCCAAAGTGTTTACAAGCAGGATTGAAATTTACATCAAAAAAAATATTAAAATTTGCGATTATTTTATTAGGAGCATCTTTAAGCATAGGAACGATTGTAAATGTTGGAAAGCTCTCTTTAACTGTAATGTTATTTACTTTGTTGACTTGTTTTGGTGGTGGATATTTTATTGGAAAGGCACTGGGGTTGGACTGGAAGCTTTCGAATTTGATTTCTGCAGGAACAGGAATATGCGGAGGATCTGCTATTGCTGCAATTGCACCTGTTATTGATGCAGATGATACACAAATTGCGTATGCTATGTCAGCAACATTTCTTTTTGATATGATCATGATTTTGTTATTTCCAATTATGGGGAATTGGCTCCATTTGAGTGATATGGCATATGGATTATGGGCTGGTACAGCAGTAAATGATACATCAAGTGTAGTAGCTGCTGGTTATGCATTTAGCGAAGCTGCGGGAGATTTTGCCACTATGGTGAAATTAACACGTACACTTTCTATTATTCCTACAGTTCTTGTTTTTACCTTTATTAATATACGTTTGAAACAACGGGAACATGTATCTTGTCAAGCGGTTAAGGATTGTATTCAAAAGAAAGCAATGCCGTATGAGGTGAATCAATTAGATCAAATTCATATGGAAACGAAACCAAAAGAAAGCTTAACAAAAAAGACAACAATTTGGTCATTATTTCCATGGTTTATTGTAGGATTTGTGATGCTTTCAATTGTAAATAGTTTTCATTTTATTCCAATGAATGTATCTTTATTTGCAAAAGATTTAAGTAAGTTCTTAATGGTTGCAGCTTTAGCAGCGATTGGAATGAATACTAGTTACAAAGATATGAAAAAATCAGGTGTAGCACCTATGGTTCATGGATTTATTATTTCTTTATTAGTTGTGATTGTTGCTATTGTAGTTGAAATGATGATAGGGATTGCATAGAAAAAATGAACATAGTAGAACAGTGATTGTAGAAAATGGATAAGGGGTAAATGATTTGCTTTATCCTAGATAGGATATTATAATTAGATAGGGTGATTGTTATGCATAAAAATGTTGGAGAAGTTATAAAACGAATTCGAACTGAAAAGAAACTTACTTTAAAAGATGTTGCAGAAAAAACGGATTTATCTATTGGTTATTTATCTCAACTTGAAAGAGGATTAACATCGATTGCGAGCGATACTTTAAAAAAAATCGCAGGTGTTTTAGATATCAGTGTTGATGAATTATTAAGTATGCCTACTTGTTGTAAAAAAAGCATTGTACGTTCTTATGAAAGAGAAATTATAAAAATGGAAGGGCATTCTATTATTGAATATAGTTTAACGAATATCAGTAACGAATCTAATATGTTACCAAGATTTGTTGAAATTCTTCCTCAGAAAGATTTTGAAGAAACAGAAGTTTATAAGCATGAAGGGGAAGAATTTGTCTATGTTATTGAAGGAGTATTGACATTAAAAATAGAAAAGGAAGTTCATGACTTATATCCAGGAGATTGTGCGCATTATTCTTCTACGAAAAAGCATAATTGGAGTAATCAAACGAATAAAGTAGTTAGACTGCTATCAATTAATACTCCAAACCATCTAAATAATAAGTGAAGAGGTTACAATAGTTGAAAAATTTTAAATCGTTCAGGTCTATAGGACCTCTTTTTTTTATAATTTGTAGTAAAAATTAATTTTTAAGTAAAAAAATAAAAAAATTAAGTAAAAATATATTGATTTTTTACTTAATGAATATATAATGAATATGTAAGTAGTGAAAAAATGGACAAGTAGGAGGAAAATATGAATTATCCGAATATAGTGAATATACAAAAATACTCTGTTCATGATGGAGATGGCATTCGAACTACAATCTTTTTTAAAGGTTGCCAACTTAGTTGTTGGTGGTGTCATAATCCTGAAAGTCAAAACTATTTTTCTGAATTTATGTTTGATAAAGAAAAATGTACAGGGTGTGGATATTGTGTAAAAGCATGTGATCAAGATGCGATTCATATTAGTGAAGAAGGAAAAGCAATAACAGATGCGAACCGTTGTATTTTGTGCGAGGATTGTTTTGATTATTGTTTACAAAATGCAAGAGAAAAAGTTGGTAGCAAATATGAGATTGATGAACTTGTGAAGATTTGTGAAAAAGATCAGATGTTCTATGAGGAATCAGGTGGTGGTGTAACTTTATCTGGTGGGGAAGTTATGAGCCAAGATATCGAATATTTAGAAGAACTTTGTAAGCAACTTCATAAGAAAGGATTCCATATTGCAATTGATACTTGTGGCTATGCACCACAGGAAAATTATGAGCGATTATTGCCTTATGTAGATACATTTTTATATGATATAAAAACACTAGATGATGATGTACATCAAAAATATATGGGGAAATCAAATCAAAAAATTTTAAATAATTTAGAATTTCTTGCAAATCATAATGCCAATATTAATATTCGTATTCCAGTGGTAGATCCAGTGAATAATGATGAAAAAACAATGTTAGATATTATTGAATATTTAAAAGAAAAAATTGGTATTGTGCGTGTGAATTTACTTCCTTATCATAGTACTGGTAGTAGTAAATATGATAAATTAGGACGCCCATATTTGGCCAAGCATCTATTAGTGCCAAGTAAGGAAAATATGGAGATGTTAAAAAAATTGTTCCAAGACCATGGATTTAAACAAGTGAAAATAGGAGGATAATAAAATGGAACTTAGAGGAATGAACGAGCGTATTAAAAAATTACGCCAACAAAGTGAAAGTACAGAACCACGTATTTTTATGGAACGTGCAATGTTAATGACAGATGCATATAAAAAATACGAAGGAGAAGTATCAATTCCAGAATTACGTGCGTTATCAATGAAAGAAATTTTCTCACGTAAAACAATTACTATTGAAGATGGTGAATTAATTGTAGGGGATAAAGGTGCAGGACCTCAATCTACTCCAACATTCCCTGAATTATGCTGTCATACCTTAGATGATATGCGTATTATGAATGATCGTGATTTAATTAGTTTTAAAGTTAGCGAGCAAGATTTAAAACAACAAGAAGAAACAATTATTCCATTCTGGGAAAAACGTTCTATTCGTAATAAAATAATTAATTCTATGACACAAGAATGGCGCGATTGTTATGAAGCAGGGATCTTTACTGAATTTATGGAACAACGTGGTCCAGGACATACAGTAGGTTCTGAAAAAATCTATGCGAAAGGTTTCTTAGATTATCAAGCAGATATCGAAAAAGCATTGGCAAATATTGATTATCTAAATGATCCAGAAGCAATTGAAAAACGTGATGAATTAAATGGTATGCACATTATGTGTGATGCTATTATGGTATTAGGAAAACGATATGCACAATTAGCACGTGAAATGGCAATGAATGAAAGTGATGAAACGCGCAAAGCTGAATTATTACAAATCGCTGCAAACTGTGATGTTGTACCAGCTCACAAACCTGAAACATATTGGCAAGCGTTACAGATGTATTGGTTTGTACATTTAGGTGTTACAACAGAATTAAATCCATGGGATGCATATTCTCCAGGACGTTTAGACCAACATTTAATCCCATTCTATCGTAAGGATTGTAAAGATGGAATTTTAGATGAAACAAAAGCAAAAGAATTATTAGAATGTTTATGGGTAAAATTTAATAATCAACCAGCACCTCCAAAAGTAGGTATTACATTGAAAGAATCTAGTACTTATACAGATTTTGCAAATATAAATACGGGTGGTATTACACCTGATGGTGAAGATGGAGTCAATGAAGTATCTTATTTAATCTTAGATACTATGGACGAAATGAAATTATTACAGCCATCAAGCAATGTACAGATTTCAAGAAAAACACCAATGAAATTCTTAAAACGTGCTTGTGAAATTTCACGTAAAGGTTGGGGACAGCCAGCATTCTACAATACAGAAGCAATTATTCAAGAGTTACTAAATGCAGGGAAAACAATTGAAGATGCACGTCGTGGTGGTACTAGTGGATGTGTAGAAACAGGTGCATTTGGACGCGAAGCTTATATTTTACAAGGATATTTCAATTTACCAAAAATTTTAGAAATTACGTTACATGATGGATTCGATCCAGTGGCAAATAAACAATTAGGTTTACATACAGGAAATGCAACAGATTATAAGTCTTATGAGGAATTATTTGAGGCCTATAAGAAACAAATTGCACATTTTGCAGATATTAAGGTAAAAGGTAGCAACATGATTACAAGAATTTATGCAAAATATATGCCAGCTCCATTCTTATCAATTATTACGGATGATTGCATTCGTTCAGGTAAAGATTATAATGCTGGTGGTGCTCGTTATAATACAAACTATTTACAAGGGGTAGGAATTGGTACAATTACAGATTCTTTAGCGTCTATTAAATATAATGTGTTCGATGAAAAACGTTTCACAATGGAAGAATTAATGAGAGCTATGGATGCAAACTTGGAAGGAGAAGAAAATGCTTTAATTTATAACTTAGTATCTCGTAAGACTCCAAAATATGGAAATGATGATGATTATGCAGATGATATTATGAAGAGTGTGTTCCAGTATTATCAAAAAACAATTACAGGACGCCCAAATATGCGTAATGGACAATGGAGAATTAATATGTTACCAACAACATGTCACGTATATTTTGGAGAGGTTATGTTAGCAAGTGCAAATGGACGTAAAGCTCATAAACCAGTTTCTGAAGGTATTTCTCCAGAAAAATCAGCTGATGTAAACGGACCAACAGCAGTTATTCGTTCATGTAGTAAAATGGATCATTTATCAACAGGTGGTACGTTATTAAATCAAAAATTTACACCAGCAGTAGTTGCAGGAGAAGATGGTCTAACTCATATGGCTAATTTAGTTCGTTCTTATTTCAATATGGATGGACATCATATTCAATTTAATGTAATCGATCGTCAAACATTAATCAATGCTCAAAATCATCCAGAAGATTATCGTGATTTAATTGTGCGTGTTGCTGGGTATTCTGATCATTTCCGTAATTTAAGTAAAGAATTACAAGATGAAATTATTAATCGTACAGAACAAAGTTTTGAATAATAAGGAGAAAGAGTATGAATCGTAAAATAGGATTTATTGGTAGTGGAAATATGGGAGGTGCCATGATTGGTGGTATCATCCGTGCACAATTAGTGGCGAAAGAAGATATTTATGTATCTGATATTAGCGAAAAAAGTTTAGAAATTGTAAAAGCAAATTACGGAGTGAATACAACAACTGATAATACAGTTGTTGCATCCACTTGTGATGTAATTGTATTAAGTGTAAAACCTCAATTTTATCCAGTTGTAATTAATGGGATTAAAGATGTTGTAAAAGATGATGTTATTATCGTAGTTATCGCTGCTGGACAATCTAGTGAAGCGGTACAACAATTATTTGGAAAAGAATTAAAAATTGCAAAAGTTATGCCAAATACACCTGCTTTAGTAGGAGAAGGAATGGCAGCTATTGCTCCAACTAAAAATATGAGTAAAGAAGAAATTGATGATGTAGTTGCAATGTTCAATAGTTTTGGAAAAAGTGAAATTGTTTCAGAACATTTAATGGATGCAGTTACAGCAGTTAGTGGTTCAAGTCCAGCATATGTATATATGTTTATTGAAGCTATGGCGGATGCAGCTGTATTAGAAGGAATGCCAAGACCTCAAGCTTATAAATTTGCTGCACAAGCAGTTTTAGGTTCTGCTCAAATGGTATTACAAACAGGAAAACATCCTGGTGAATTAAAAGATATGGTTTGTTCTCCAGCAGGAACAACAATTGCTGCAGTTGCAAAATTAGAAGAAACAGGATTTAGAAGTAGCGTTATGCAAGCAATGAAAGCATGCGCAGATAAATCACGCGAAATGTCAAAATAATAGAAAGGGCACAAAACGAGAATATTATGAATATTACAACGATTATTATTGCATTATTGATTATTATGTTAATTGGATATACAGCATACTTTGGATATGATGTATATAAACATAGAAATGAATTAGAAGAAGATGTTACATGGTGGAAAGCAGGGTTAATTAGTGCTCTTGTAAATTTTTTCGATCCATTAGGAATTGGAGCGTTTGCACCACAAACTGCGTTATTAAAAGCGTTTAAACAGACAAGAGATCAATTGATTCCCGGAACAATGAATGCTGCAAATACAATTCCAGTATTAATTCAAGCATTAATTTTTACTACTATTGTTGAAGTTGAACCATTAACATTAGTTGTTATGTTAGCTGCGGCAATGTTTGGAGCAATTTTTGGTGCAGGTATTGTATCTAAATTATCTGAAAATCACATTCGTGTAGTTATGGGATTTGCTTTAGCAATTACTGCAGTTGTTATGTTAGCAGGTCTTTTAGGATTGATGCCTGTTGGTGGAGATGCCATTGGATTAAGTTCAGGTAAATTGGTAATAGCAGGAATTATTAACTTTATTTTAGGAGCTTTAATGACAGCAGGAGTTGGATTATATAATCCATGTATGGTTGTTGTAAGTTTGTTAGGAATGTCAGTAAACGTTGCATTCCCAATTATGATGGGATCATGTGCATTCTTAATGCCAGCTGCTTCTGTTAAATTTATTAAAGAAGGAGCATATAATCGTAAGTCAGCTTTATGGATGGCTATTTTTGGTTCAATTGGAACATTAATTGCATGTTTAGTAATTAAGTCATTACCTATTACAGTATTAAAATGGATTGTTGTAGGCGTAACAATTTATACTTCATTTGTAATGTTGAAAGCGGCTCGTGAAAGTAAAAAAGCATAAAAAAATATATAGCTTTAAAGCAATAAAGGAATGTGAGATTTTCTTTATTGCTTTTTTGTATTTATAGGAATGAAGGTAATAAAAAATATCCCCTTGTACAATACAACAGGGGGATTAATTTTATATGTAGTAGTTTTATGCTAAGAATAAAGAAATTAAAATTGGAACAAAGAAAGAACATATAATACCGTTTAAAACAGATAATACAACGACTTCTTCATTTGTATATTTTAAAATCATAGGAAGTGTTGTATCTTCGCTAGTTGCACCAGCAGAAGCGATGCATGTGTAATGATTAAGTTTTATTGCTAAATACGGAATTAATATAAAGGTGAAAATTTCTCGCATTAAATTACTCATAAAGGCGATGCTTCCTAAATCTGCATTTACCAAGTTACTAATTGTTGCACCAGCTAAACTATACCATCCCATACCACTTGCGATGGCAG
>JARHZK010000156.1 GCA_029258245.1 Longicatena sp.
AATCTGCCGAAAACTCTTTTGCCAGTTAAACTGCATAAAAACTGCATTAAGAAATAAGGATATTTGCAGTGATGTCAATATTTACAGGACTTTTTATAAGTTTTAAACACCATTAAAATTAAATGCAGCTTTTTGATAAAAAATACATTTATTCTTTCATAATATATTAAAAATAATTTTTTATGATATATTTTTTTTAGAAAGAAGTGTTGAAATGTTACTTATATTATATGAAAATAAAAATAGTCAAACGGTGATTTTGTGCTCACATTCAAATATATATTATATAGAACAGCCAATTTTTGAATATATAAATATGTTGTGTGTTTATTTTGGGAGTACTTATGATGGTAGGAAAAATGCAGCAAAATATATTTTACAAATAAAACAAAAAGTACCTATATTATTATCTGAAATTAATAGGAATATAATTTTTCCAACAGTATCATCTAAACGCAAGGATTGTATTTGGATTCATTCAAATGCAGTACAATCTTTTCATAAAATTCAAAAAAAAACAAAAATTGTATTTATAACAGGCGAGGAATATATAATAGATGTTGAATATCGTACGATTAAAAGACAGATGCAACGATGTGTGCAATTTAAATTATATTTAGATACGCATTTATTTGAAAATCTGTTATAATATGACAGATAAAGAGGTAGTTATATGGAAGTTTTTTTGGAATTATGATAGGGTCATTTATAGTTCTATGTTTATGTTTAATTATATTTAAACGTCCAGTAAAAGAAGATACGAAAATTAAAGAGCTTGTATTAGAAAATGATAGAAAACAACAAGAACTTATGTATTATATGCATCAACAAATGTAGCAGATGCAAAATTCAGTAAAGCAAGAATTAAATTAATGGAAAGATGCAATGAATGAAAATCTATATTTGATGGAAAAAATATGAGTCAAACGATGATTCATGGCTATGAAAATGCACATAAAGTTTTTTCTCAAGTAATGCAAGAAATGGGAAAATTAGATGAAGGTAAAAAAAATTTAAAAGAATTGTCTTTTCTATTGTAGATATTCAGCGTGTTTTAACAGATAAAAAAACAAGAGGAATATTTGGGGAAATTGAACTTTATAATATGTTAGAAAATGCTATGGGAAATGATAATCGTAGATATCATAAACAATATAAATTAAGTAATGGATTTATCGCGGATGCGGTTTTAATTGGTAAAGAACCGCTAGGGATTATAAGTATTGATTCAAAATTTCCATTAGAAAATTATAATCGTTTGATGAATTCACAGAGAAAAGATGAACAAAAAAATACCATGATATTTTTGTACAGATGTAAAAAAAACATATTAAAGCAATTGCTCAAAAATATATTATTCCACAAGAAACTGCAGAATTTGTGTATATGTTTTTACCAGCGGAAGCAATTTATTCATATATTTATGCACAATGTGAAGATGTGGTTAAGTATTCCTATGAAAATAAAGTTTATATTGTATCACCTACTACATTAATGGCATATATTACAGCAATTAAAGTGATTTATCTGGGAGTAGAACAAAACGAAAATCTAGCTAACATGCAAAAAGAATTACAAAAATTGCAAGTTGAATTTGAAAGGTTTGAAAAGAGATATCAAAAATTCAAGTAGATTTTAATAAATGTTATTAGGATATGCGATTATTATCTATAACAGCAAGTAAATTATTGATGAGTTTTCGTGAAATTGAAAATGTACAAATAAAAGATGAGAAGAATTAGTTCTCATCTTTTATTTACGAATAGTAATATGATAGTTGCAAATCCAACGATCAATTTGATATAAATATGCTAATAATTGAGGCCCACTCATCAATTGACCATACCATGGAAGTGAAAAAGAAGATCCGTAAGTATCCATCAATTCTTTCCATTTTTTCTCATCCAATAATTCATGTAAAGGTGAACTTGAATCATT
>JARHZK010000204.1 GCA_029258245.1 Longicatena sp.
ATTTTAGGATCTATTACTACCGGTAATCCTTCTTTATATCCTAATTCATGAACTAACTTATTTAATAATACATCCTTCATTTCATCTGCAATGAATTTATAATTAAGTAAACACCCAAAGATTGCCAAGGCTGTATGTAATGGATTTAAACATGTGCAAACTTTCATCTTTTCTACTTTATCTACTGTATTTCGATCCGTAAACATAACTCCAACTTCATTAAGTGGCATTATACCTGCTGGAAAATTTTGCTCAACTACTAAATATTCACATTCCTCTGCATTTACAAAAGGAGCAACATATGTTTTTTTCGAAGTAACATAGGAATCTAAACCATCAATTTGATCTTTTTCAAGTAACTTTCTAATTTTTTCATCTGGACGTGGAGTAATCTTATCTATCATCGTCCATGGAAAACTTACTTTTGAAGTATCCTCAATATAGTTTAAAAATTCTTTTTCTACAAATCTTTTTTCTACCCATTTTGTTACAAACATTTTAACTGAATTAAATAATTTTTCTCCATTATGAGAACAATTATCTGTACTCATTAATGTAATAGGCAATTTATTATTTTGATATCGAACATAAAGTAAGGAACATACTTTACCAATATAACTTCTTGGATGATTTGGTCCATGATTAAAATCATATTCTACACTATCCAATATCTTTCCTTGCGAATCATTTAAACAATATCCTTTTTCAGTAATAGTAAATGTAGCAATTTGTAATGAAGGTTTTTGAAATATTTCTTTTAAACGATTAAACTCTATTATATTTTCTGAATCTAATATACAACTTTCAGCAATACTTCCAATCACTTTTTTTTCAATATCTCCACTTGCTTTTAATGTTACTAAAATAGAATACTCATCATGTTGTCGATTCATTTCTTCAATTATTTCATAATCAAATCCTTCTACAACAATTATACCTGTATCAATTTTTTTTTGATCTAATAACTCTTGTGCTAAATTTGCATGATAAGCACGAAATATATTTCCTGCACCAAAGTGAATCCATCTAGGATTTTCTTTTGTTCGCTTCATCATTTCTTTATGATCAAAATTAGGTAATTTATATCCTTTTTTTATCCATTCAATACAGTTAGCAACTCCACTTTCATTTAGTTCCATCTGTATGATCTCCTTTTTCAATTGCTTCCCATAATCCATTTAAATATGTAGCACCTAACGCACGATCATATAATCCATAACCCGGCATCGCTATTTCATCCCAAATCATTCTTCCATGATCCGGTCGAATAGGCCCACTAAATCCAATATCATATAATGCTTTCATGATTTCATACATATCAAATGAACCATCCCTTGATAAATGTGCAGCTTCTTCAAAATCTGTTGGAGAGTTAAATTTTAAATTACGTATATGCGCAAAATGTATTCTTCCTTTTAAAGATCGTATCATATCAGGTAAATCATTATTTAAATTTGTACCATAAGAGCCAGTACAAAATGTTATACCATTATGCGGATCATCTACCATATCCATCATACGTAAAATATTTTTTTTATTGGTAATAATTCTGGGCAATCCAAACACACTCCAAGCTGGATCATCTGGATGAATAGCCATATTAATGTCATATTTATTACATATAGGCATTATTTTCTTCAAAAAATATTCTAAATTTTCAAACAACTTCTCCTCATCTATATTTTTATACATTGCAAATAATTCTTTTACTTGCTCCATTCGTTCTGGCTCCCATCCAGGCATTATGGTACCATTCATATCTTTCGAAATTGATTCAAACATTTTTTCTGGAATTAAATGATCAACAGCTTCTTGTGTATATGCTAATACCGTTGAACCATCTGGACGAACTCTTGCTAGTTCTGTTCGTGTCCAATCAAATACTGGCATAAAATTATAGCAAACTAGATGTATATCTTCTTTTCCTAAATTTTCTAAGGTTTGTATATAATTATCGATATATTTATCTTTGTCCTTAGAACCTGTTTTTATAGATTCATGAACATTCACACTTTCGATTCCAGCAATATGTAAACCAGATAACTCTACTTCTTCTTTTATTTCTCTTATTTTTTCTCTACTCCATATTTCTCCTGGTTGTGTATCATATAAAGTAGTAATCACTCCTGTAACTCCAGGTATCTGCCTAATTTGTTTTAAAGAAACTGTATCAAATTTAGAGCCATACCATCTTAATGTCATTTCCATACAAATGCATCGCTCCTTCCTAATCTTTATCATTTATTTTTTAAAACAATTCTTATTTTTATCATATTTTGCATTATGCAACCATATATATTTTTCGTCTTCGCATCGATCTGCCTGTAACCAAGGATTATTATCCAAATGACGTATCATCCAACATGTATACATTTGAAATCCTGGTGCAACAACTTGAGGATGTAGTTCCCCACCAGGAATAGCTGAAAAGCTATCATTTACACTTTTAAAAACTTCATTTCCTACAAAGCTAGCTCCAAATCCTTCTGGATAATCAAATAGAAAATAATAACATTCAGGTTGTGGATGACGATGTGGTAAATACCCACTCCAATTCCCTGGATCATTTAACACTTCGCCTAATACCATATTACTTTTCGGTTCAATATCATGATCAAAAATAGTATTTACTCTACGATTCGCTACATTTCCATAGCAACCTTGCGTAGAATACTTCCATAATGCATCCTTTGGAGTATATATTTTTGATTCAAAATTCTTACTGTTTTTCGTTTTTTGAACTAAAATTTTAGATTTTTCTACTGCAGTAATTATAATTTCGTGCTTACATGAAACATGTGCTGCATAAGGTCCTTCTAGAAATACACTTTCTCTACTACAATTCATTATTCCTTGATCACACTTCATTTCAACGTTTCCATTTAATAAAAGTACTGCTATTTCTTCATCATCGCTTTCAAATTTTTTCCAACTCCCTTCACTTATTTCATAAACTCTGATATCCATAAGCATATGATTATATTCATTTTCATAAGTTGTTAGAATCATTTCTCCGCTATTATCAAACTTTGGATATCCAAATAATTTATTTTCCATCTTCTTTTCTCCTATATTAACGTGCTAACCATCCACCATCAACTGGAATTGTTGCACCACAAATATAATCAGATGCTTCACTTGCTAAAAATACTACTGGTCCTTGTAGTACATCAGGATCTCCCCAATAACCAATTGGCAAACGATCTAAAACTTCTTTATTTCGAACAGGATCATCTTGCATCGCTTGTGTCAACGGAGTTTTCATATATCCTGGAGCAATTGCATTTACATTAATATTCATTTTTGATAATTCATTCGACATTTCTTTCGTTAACCCCATTATTGCTGACTTACTAGCTGTATAAGCTGGAACTAGAATTCCTCCTGTAAAAGACAACATACTAGCTATATTTATAATTTTTCCCCTATTTTTTTGCTTAATCATCTGATTTGCAGCACTTTGTGATAATAAAAATACCTGTTTTAAATTTAAATTTAATGTATAATCCCAATCCTCTTCTTTATATTCTAAAAATGAAGCACGCCTATTTACACCTGCATTATTTAATAAAATATCTAAATGTCCATATACTTTTACAACTTCTGAAACAATTTCATCAGTTAATTCTTTGCTAGGTTTTGATAAATCAACTTTCATATAATGATAATTACATCCAATTTTTTCAATTGCTTCTCTAATATTTTTATCATCTCCATGTCCAATATTGAAAATATCAGCTCCATTTTCTGCTAAACCAATACACATAGAATATCCTAATCCACGATTAGCCCCTGTAACCAATGCTACTTTTCCTTTTAATAAATTTTCTTTATAAATCATAATATTCTCCTTATTCATATCCATTTTATATTCATAAAAGAGGAACTCCCGTTCCCCTTCTTCTACCCTGTATAGCGCTCTAAATCTTCCATTGCCTTACGGATTTTATCCTGTGTCACAGGATAAGGAACGTGTTTAAGTTCTTGATTTTTTTCAGTCATTTCAAGTACATCATTTAGTGGATCTTGAACACATAATTCTAAATCAGCCAAACATACTGGTAAGCCTATTTTTTTATGAAAATGATATGCTTTTTTTAATAAATCCATTTGTTGATCCATCATCAATTGAACTAATGTTCCATAGGAAACCACTTCTCCATGAAGATGATTTTTTTCAATATGTTCTCGAACAGTTAAACCATAAAATAACGCATGTGCCAATGCAGAGTTATAATCAGGATTTACCAATAATGAAACACTACCTGTTGAGATTAAAATATTTTGTATAATTTCTTCTAAATCATCACTAACTTCATGTTTATTTGCATCAATCAAAGCTTGCAATCCATGTTGAATAACCGGTTCAAAACACATCTTTCCTATTGTAATTCCTAATTCACTTGTATAATCAAGCACATCATTTTTCGCTGAAAATGTTGACTCGACATGTTTTGCCATTGTATCTCCAATTCCTGCCCACAAATATTTAATTGGGGCATTTGCAATTACAGAAGTAGGTATAAAGCAATGAATTGGTGCACATTTTAAATGTGCTATATTATAAAACGATCCATCATCATGATACATAATACTGATTCTTGTTACCGCAGCACACGTTGATGCAATGGTTGCAATCGTAATAACTGGTTTGTTTAATTGATCAGCTGCTAGTTTAACTGTATCTAAACACTTTCCGCCTCCAATTCCGATAAGGACATCCGCAACTTTTATATTCTCATTATCTACAATTTTGGTAACATTTTCATATGTAGCTTCCTGTCCATAGCACATCGTTTGTACAATTTCTAAACTTCCTAATCTTTCAAAGATAATATCTTTAGACGCATTATAAGCTTTTTCTCCATATATTAATGCAATTTTTTTCCCATATGCTAAACATACTTGTTCGAATTCATCCAATGCGTGAACTCCAATTGTGTAGCGTGGTAACATCACATTTTTCATAATTATTTACCTAATAATTCACGAACATAATTCTCTAATTCAAGATTTTTACATCCTTCAAAGAAACATTCTTGAAATCTTTGTGTGAATGCTTCTTTAACTAAATTTTGATCCAATGCTTTTAATCCTTCTAGTACTGGCTTTCCAACTGCTGCTTTAACATCGTTTAATAGCGCCGCATTTTTATTTTGAGATTCCTTACGTCCTGGCTCATTAGGATACCCCATTCCTTTCGGTGAACCAAATGCTTGCGTAAAGATATTATGTAAATTTAATTCTCCACCCCATCCAAATCCTTTTGCATATGGAATCGATAATGCATTTCCATTATTAATTTGTAAAAATAAATAAGCATCTGATGGCTCAATACAATATCCACAAACAACACCAGGATATGCATTTAATGACATTAAAGCTCCTTGCCCAGTTCCACATCCTGTAACAACGAAATCAACTGCTCCACTATTTAATAATAAACATGCTTGTATTCCCAAATGTAAATATGTTAATCTTGGATTTTCTTCTGTATAGGCTTCTGGAATATCTTTATCAACTAAAGGTTTAGACATAGCTGTATTATAAACTGTATGTCCCATTGGCTCTACAACAGATTTTAACTGTTCTAAAATAATACTATTTTTAGGTGCTTGGCTAAATTCATTCAATAATGCAATTTTCATATTCATATTCTCCTTTTTTATCCTATTTATTTTTAAAAAGCTGCATTATGATTTGCAGCTTTTTTATCTATAAATTATTCATTTCCAGTAGAAACTGATTCTCCATAAATATATCGATTATTTGAACCAATTACTCTAATATAATCTTTTACAAATTGTTTAACTGCCATTTCTGCTGTCATACATAATTCTAAATAATCAGCATTTGGTTTTTCTTCTAATTTTTTCAACATAGCATTTTTAGCTGCATGAAATGCATCTGTACATACATTAATTTTATTAATACCGCAAGCAACGGCTTTTTTAATGTTTTCTTCTCCACTTCCACTTCCACCATGTAAAACCAATGGCATATTCAATTCTTTTTTTAATTCAGCTAATCGCTCAAAATTCAATTCTGGAACATATCCTTTTGGAT
>JARHZK010000208.1 GCA_029258245.1 Longicatena sp.
CAAGGTAAAAAATACTTCTCAGTAGCATCTGGTGGTGGTACTGGACGTACATTACACCCAGATAACATGGCTGCTGGTCCAGCTTCTTACGGTATGACAGATACTATGGGACGTATGCACTCTGATGCTCAGTTTGCTGGTTCTTCAAGTGTTCCTGCTCACGTAGAAATGATGGGATTAATCGGTATGGGTAACAACCCTATGGTTGGTGCATCAGTTGCTGTTGCAGTTGCAATTTCTGAAGCTTTACAAAAATAATTGTAAAAAAGTTAAATTAAGAAATTATAATAAAAAGCTATTGCGCTATGTAGTAGCTTTTTTTTATTTGACAAAAAATGCACAATAATATAATATAATATTTGCGGCTTTTTATTTGTGTTTGAAATAGTAGGTATATATTATAGTATTGATAACGCTAACAAGGAAATCTGAGAAAGGGGATAATTCTTATTTATGTGGATAGATAGGAATTATGAAAATGAGTTTATGGAAACAATAAATAATTTTATTAGTATGTTAAATGGTCCTATTTGGGGAATAGGAATGTTGATTTTGATTTTAGGTTCAGGGATTTATTTTACAATCCGACTAAAGGGATTTCAATTTGTACGATTCAAAGATATGTGGAAACGTATTTTGGATAAAAGTGATTCAGAAGCTGGTGTATCTAGTTTTGCTTCATTCTGTACAACAATGGCTATGAGGGTTGGAACAGGAAATGTTGCAGGGGTAGCGGTTGCTATTTATGCAGGTGGACCAGGAGCACTATTTTGGATGATTATTGCAGGTGTTTTTAACTCTGCTGTATGTTTTGTTGAATGTACATTAAGTACATTATATAAAACTAAAATTGATGGCCAATATCGTAGTGGTGGAGCATATTGTGCAGAACGAGGTTTAGGTTGGAAAAGGTATGGAACACTTTTTGCAACAGTATTTGCTGTTGGATGTGCTTGTTTTATGCCGGCTGCTGCGACATATACGATTTGTGATGGATTTCATAATGCAATGCATATTCCAATGTGGGTTACTGCACTTGTAGTTGCGATTGTAATGTCTATTGTGATTTTAGGAGGAATAAAGCGTATTAGTACAGTTGCATCCTATGTTGTTCCGTTTATGACAGGTATTTATTTGCTTACAGCGATTATTATTGTCTGTATTAATATTACTGAAGTTCCTTCTTTATTATCAAATGTCTTACATTCTGCTTTTGGAATGGATGCAATTTTTGGTGGAACTATTGGAATTGCTATTCAACAAGGTATTAAACGTGGAACATTTTCTTCTGCGTCTGGTATGGGAGAAGCAATGCCTACAGCAGCAGCTGCAGAAACAAGTCATCCAGTAAAACAAGGCTTAGCGAATGCTGCAGGTGTTTGGCTGGATACAGTAATTGTTTGCTCAGCTTCAGGATTAATGATTTTAATGACAGATTGTTTTAATACTGCGGGTGGATATATCGGACAAGGTTGTCCGGAAATGGCACAACTTGCTGCAGCTGGAATTGAAGGTGGAGTCATTTATGTACAATATGCTTGCCGTAGTGTTATGGGAAATATTGCTCCGTTATTTATTGCGATTATGTTAGCTTTGTTTTCATTTACTTGTTTGATTAGTTACTATTATGAAGCAGAAACAGCATGTTTATATTTATTTCAAGGAGAGGGAAAAGCTAAATTACGTAAGATTGTCACAAAAATTATGCAGATTGGAATGCCGATTTTAATTTTTATTTGGGGAAATATTGAATCGGGATTAGCTTGGAATTTATCAGATTTAACATTAGGTAGTTGCACATGGATTAATATGGTTATTATTTTATCTTTATCACCGAAAGCATTTATTTTATATAAAGACTATGTTAAACAAATGAAAGAAGGAAAAGACCCATATTATAATCCTAATGAGATGTGTTGGGATGGTGTAGATGCGGACATGTGGCGTGAAATTAACAAAGAGCGCATTGAATTAGATAATATTAGAAATGAAGATATAAATGGCTAGAGAAAAAAAGATTGATAGTTTTAGAATAAGGAGTAAGTGATTCTCATAGTAGAGGGATTACTTACTCTTTTTAGTAAATGTAATTTATGGGAAAATGAAAACGTTAGTATCTAGATATAAATACTAGATTGACTATTTATATAAACTAGACTATACTGTATTATATACAAGTAATATTATAAACTGGAGGTAGTCGTTTTGAATCAAGAAAAAATAGCCATTTTAGTTGATAGTGGATGTAATGTTCCAAATGAATATATAAATAAATATGATATGTATGTATTACCTTTAAAAATTATTTATAAAGATAAAGAGTATTTTGATGGTGTTAATATTCAGGCAGAAGAAGTTTATCACAGATTAGAAGAAGAAATACCTAAGACTTCTTTGCCATCTGGGGAAGAAATTGAAAAGATTTTTGATAAAATTAAAGTCGATGGATATGAAAAAGTTATTATTGTTACAATTTCTAGTGGATTGAGTGGAACGAATAATATTTGTAGATTAATAGCAAATTCTTATGATAATTTAGAATTTTATATTTTAGATTCTAAAAATATATCTGTTGGAGCAGGATTTCATGCTATTCAGGCTGCTCGATATATTGAAAAAGGAATGTCATTTGAAGAAATATGCCAACAACTTGAAAAAGATGTTCCTAGATGTAAAGTATATTTTGTGTTAGAAACATTAGAATATTTACAAAAAGGAGGAAGAATTGGTTTAGTTGCTTCTTTATTTGGAAATGCACTAAATTTAAAACCAATTATATCTTGTAATGAGGATGGAATATATTATACAGTTGCAAAGGTACGAGGTAGAAAACAATCGATTACTAAAATTAAAAATTTCGCATTAAATGATGCAAAAAATTTAAAAAAATACAATGTATCTATTATGCATGGGGATGCAGAAGCAACGTGTAAAGAATTGATCGAAGATGTATTACCACAATTACCAAATATGGATTTGTTTGTAAGTGGACAAATTTCTCCAGCTTTAGGTGTTCATACAGGACCAGGAGCTTTAGGAATTTGTATTCAAGAAATTGATTAATATTTTATAAAACTAGATAAGTGACTTATTTAGTTTTTTTACTATTTTCTATTATATAAAAATAGATGATTGGATAAAAATAAAATTGAATACTATGGAATATCCATAATTTACACATGATTTCGATGTATAATATAACATGGAGGCGATGATATGAAGCTGCTTTATGAAAATGGAACAATTATAACAATGGAACAAGATCAGATGCTTGTTGAAGCAATTTGTATAGAAGATAATAAAATTATTGCGACAGGTTCAAAGCAAGAATTAGAACAACTATATTCAGATGCAGAAATAAGAGATTTACATGGTAAAACAATGATGCCTGCATTTATTGATGCACATTCTCATTTTACAGGATTAGCAAATTCATTACGTCTATGTGATTTATCAAAGGTTAAGTCGTATGATGAATTAATTGAAACAATGAAAAAATTTGCTAAAGATCATAATGTGACAGGGACAGAATGGATTATTGGAGCAAATTATGATCATAATTATATGGATGAAAATGAACATCCTACAAGGCTTGTATTAGATAAAATTAGTGATACAAATCCAATTTATATTTCTCATGCATCTTCTCATATGGGAGTAGTAAATACCAAGGCATTAGAAGTAATGCATGTGAATTCTAATGTGCAAGATCCAAGCGGCGGAAGATATGGTAGATTTGAAGATGGTACATTAAGTGGGTATATGGAAGAATGTGTATTTGTTGATTTTATCAATCAAGTACCAATGCCTTCTATTGAAGAAATGATGAAATTATATAAGGAAGCACAAAAACTTTATGCCAGCTATGGAATTGCAACAGTTCAAGAAGGATTTGTAAATCATGGATTATTTCAATTATTAAAAGCAGCATCTTCTAGTCAAGCTTTTTATTTAGATGTTGTGGGATATGTAGATGCTAGAGAAAAAGAGGATTTATGCGATGCAAATCCAGAGTATGATCATTATCAAAATCATTTTCGAATTGGTGGATACAAAACATTTTTAGATGGATCTCCACAAGGGAAAACAGCGTGGATGCAACGACCTTATGAAGGCAGTAAAGATTATTGTGGATATCCATCTATGAGTAAAGAAAAATTAGATCAAGTTATTCATAAAGCAGTTCAAAATGAAAGACAATTATTAATCCATTGTAATGGGGATGCTGCTGCAAAACAATATGTAGAAGAATTTACGAAAATTGCAAAACAAAATCCTAGTAAGAACATAAAACGACCAGTTATGATTCATGCGCAATTAGTTCGTAAAGAAGAATTGGAAAAAATGCCAGAAATACAAATGATTCCATCCTTCTTTGTGGCACATACATGGTATTGGGGAGATATTCATATCCGTAACTTTGGAATGGAAAGAGCTAGTCATATTTCACCAGTACAAACAGCAAAAAAATTAAATATTCCATATACATTTCATAACGATAGTCCTGTAATTCCACCAGATTTAATGAAAACGATATGGTGTGCAGTGAATCGTAAAACAAAAGATGGTATTACGATTGGAAAAGATGAAGCAGTTAGTGTTGTAGATGCACTAAAAGCTATTACAATATATGCAGCATATCAATATTTTGAAGAGGATAGGAAAGGAAGTTTGAAGGAAGGAAAAAATGCGGATTTTGTTATTTTGAATGAAAATCCATTAACGATAAATAAAGAAGATTTAGCAGATATATTCGTCTTAGAAACATGGAAAGATGGAAACTGTATTTATCAACGTTAAAAACTTGGAAAACTTTTCATTTTAGATATAAAATTGTATAATTTATTAATAAGATTATAGAAAGAAGGAATACCTATGTTGGATAGTCCAGTGCATCGTGAGTCATTAATGAAATTTGCAGAAGATACTTTAACGATGGAAGAAGCGGAAGATATACAATATATTCAAGATTTTGAAGATGATGAAGATACACTATCGTTATGGTTAATTACGATGGTAGATGGAGAGGAATATTGGATTATTGAAAAGAATCAACCATGTGCTATTTATAAGAAAAGTGGCATTTATAGTGAAGCGAA
Source organism: Longicatena sp. (assembly GCA_029258245.1). GTDB lineage: Bacteria > Bacillota_I > Bacilli_A > Erysipelotrichales > Erysipelotrichaceae > Longicatena_A. The sequence goes on from JARHZK010000208.1 coordinate 5,100, forward strand.
ACAAGTGATTGAATTGTATGAAACTATAAATGAATTACCTGATCAAGAAGAGGGAAAAGATCGTTTTTCTTACGGGTATGAACAATAAGGAAATCTCTGTTTGAGATTTCCTTTGTCTATATGAGAATGTTTGTAAAATCACTTTATAATTTAATAGAATTTGATAAAATAAAAGAGAGAATGCTATTTATAAATAGAATAGGATGGTGACAATGGATGAGTGCATATATTGAGTTTCAAGATGTAAAGAAAATATATAAAATGGGAGAGGTTGAAATCGAAGCATTAGCAGGAGTTGATTTTACTATTAATCAAGGCGAATTTGTTGTAATTGCGGGAGCAAGTGGGGCTGGTAAAAGTACTATTTTAAATATTCTTGGTGGTATGGACAGTGCGACAAGTGGAAAAATCTATGTTGATGGGAAAGAAATAAGTAAATATAATGCAAAACAGTTAACGACGTATCGTCGTTATGATATAGGGTTCGTTTTTCAATTTTATAATTTAGTACAAAATTTAACGGTAAAAGAAAATGTTGAATTAGCTACTCAAATATGTAAAGAACCATTAGATATTGATGAAACAATTGAAGCTGTAGGATTACAAGATCGAAGTAAAAACTTTCCTGCACAATTGTCAGGTGGAGAACAACAACGTGTAGCGATTGCAAGGGCGATTGCGAAAAATCCCAAATTATTATTATGTGATGAACCAACAGGAGCGCTTGATTATAATACAGGAAAACAGATTTTAAAATTATTGCAAGATACATGTCATCAACGTGGTGTTAGTGTAATTGTTATTACGCATAATTTAGCTCTTACCGCAATGGGGGATAAAGTCATTAAAGTTCGTAATGGAAAAATAGAAAGTATTACAATTAATGACAATCCTTTACCAGTAGAAAGGATTGAGTATTAATGCGTAAAAAAGCATTATTAAAAGATACTTTACGTGAAGTAAAGAAATCCTTTGGTCGATTTATATCTATCTTTTTAATTGTAGGAATTGGAGTTGCATTTTTTGCAGGGGTAAGAGCGAGCGTTCCAGTCATGAAAGGAACAGCAGATCAATATTTTGATGATTACAATTTGATGGATATGAAAATTATGTCTACGATTGGAATGACAAAAGAGGATGTAGACGATTTAAAAAAAGTAAAAGGTGTTGAAGGTGTTTACGGAAGTTATAGTATGGATGTTGTCCATATGCATCAAAATCAACAACGGGTATTCAAAGTTATGTCTATGCCTTTACATGCTAAGAATACGGATAAAAATTATATCAATCAAATGCGAGTGATTGAGGGAAGATTACCCCAAAAAGCAGATGAATGTGTGATTGAAAATGATAAAATTCATCAAGCAGGATTGAATATAGGAGATAAAGTTTCTTTTGAAAGTGGAAATGATACGAAAATTAGCGATACATTAAAAAGAACGACATATACCATTGTTGGAAAAGTAAATACACCTTATTATTTGTCTTATGAAAAAGGTAGTTCTACTGTTGGTAGTGGAAAAATTGATAATTATGCAATTATTCCAGAGGAAAACTTTAAAAGTAAATATTTGACTGAGATTTATTTAACGGTACAAGGTGCAAAACAAGTGAATTCATATGACGATACGTATTTCGATATTGTGAAGCCAGTAAAAAATCGGGTTACTTCTATAGTAGAGCAAAATGTAGGAAATCGTTTTGAAGATATTCGTAAAGAAGCTTTAGATCAAATTAAGGATGCTCGTAAAGAATATAATAAATCAAAAGCTCTATTTGATTTAGAAATAAAAAAAGCAGAACAATCTTTAGAAACAGGAAAAGATAAATTAGTATATGGTCAAAGAGCATTGGATGAACAAAAAGAAAATACAAAAGATTCTTTAAAATATACGTATGATTATATTCGTGAACAAGAACGTGATTTAAAACAAGGAAAGCAAGAATATGAACAATTAAAAGGTATTTTTGATGCAACACAAGAAGATGTTGATCAATTGCTGAATAAATTAACTTCTAATCGAGATGACTTGGTTTCTACAATTGAAGAGTTAAAAAATGAAGATGCATCAATTGATGAACAATTAAAGGATCCAAATTTAGAAGAGTATAAGAGGTTTTATTATGAACAACGAAAGAAAGCCATCGCATCAAGTATAGAAGTTTCTAGTAGGTTATTATCTACTGTAGATTATCAAATTCAAAGTGCAAATAAAAAGCTAACTTTGATAAAGCAAAAATTGGATGAAAGTCATCAGCAGATTATAACTGGTGAAAAACAATTAAGCGAGGCAAAAAAACAATTAGAAAGTGGAAAAAAACTTTCTTTGGATGAATTTGAAAAAGCACAGTTAAAAATTGATCAAGGATATAAAGATTTAGAAAAAGGAAAAAAAGAATTAGAAATCAAGAAAAAAGATGGATTTGATGAATTAAAAAAAGGAAAAGAAAAAATAGATGCGAATGAACAAGATATAAAAGAAATGAAAGCTCCGGATTGTTTTATCTTAGATCGACATGCTCACTATTCTTATATGGATTATGGTAGTGCTGCAGATCGTATGGGAGCTATTGCGAAAGTATTCCCATTATTTTTCTTTTTAGTAGCTGCGCTTGTATGTTTAACTACAATGACAAGAATGGTGGATGAACAAAGACAAGAGATTGGTACGTTGAAGGCATTAGGTTATTCAAAAATGGATATTGCAATGAAGTACGTATTATATGCTTCTGTTGCAAGTATTTTTGGAGGTATTTTTGGAGCTATTGTTGGCATGATTGTATTCCCAAGTGTGATTTATAATGCGTGGGGAATTATGTACAATATGCCAAAGGTGCAATTAATGGCACAAATACCACTTGCAACCATGGCCATTTTAATTGCAACCTTAATTACTGTAACAGCAGCTGTGATGGCATGTTATAAAGAATTAATGGATGTACCATCACAATTAATGAGACCAAAGCCACCAAAAGATGGAAAGAAAATTTTATTAGAACGTGTTCCATTTATTTGGGAAAGATTTAATTTTATCCATAAAGTTACGGCACGTAATATATTCCGATATAAAAAACGGTTCTTTATGACGGTAATAGGAATTAGTGGATGTACTGCATTATTAGTTGCAGGATTTGGAATTCAAGATTCTATAGGAGATATTGCGGTAAAACAATATCAAGAAATTTATGATTTTGATATGAATGTATCTTATTCTGCAGACAGCAAATTATCTGATAAAGAGGAATTGATGAATAAAATGAAACAACAAAAGAATGTTGTAGAAGCAACGTCAATTGCGATTTATCATGGATTATATGCAGATAGCGGAGAAGATAAAGGAATTGATATTTATGTTTCAAGAGATGAACAAGGGTTTGAGGATTATATTACATTAAGAGAGCGTAAGAGTCATAAAGAAGTGAATTTACCGAACGATGGAGCAATTATTACTGAAAAAATCGCAAAAATGAAGCATTTATCAAAAGGAGATACGTTTGAAGTTGATAATGGTGATGGAATAAAACGTAAAGTAAAAATAGCTGGTATTACGGAAAATTATGTTGGTCATGCGTTATATATGACACCAGATTACTATAAACAAGTATTCCATCGCAGTGCTTCGGATACAACGATTTTAGCAAAATTGGATAATACTTCAAATCAAGCACAAAATACATTAGGAAATATTTTAATGAAGGAAGATATTGTGAATTCTGTTGTTTTCTATACAGGTGTTGCGAATAGTTTTGAAGATACAATTGCTTCCTTATCATTTATCGTAGTTGTATTAATTATTTCGGCTGGATTATTAGCATTTGTTGTATTATATAACTTAACCAATGTGAATATTTCAGAGCGATTAAGAGAGATTGCTACAATTAAAGTATTAGGATTTTATGATAATGAAGTAGCAGCATATGTATATCGAGAAAATATAATTTTATCTCTTATTGGTTCTTTTGCAGGTATTTTTGTTGGTATTGGTTTACATGCGATGATTATGAATTTAGCTGAACTTGAAAACGTAATGTTTGGAAGAAATATTTACATTATTTCATTTGTATACGCAATTTTAATTACGATGGGATTTGCTATTTTAGTAAATTTAGTTATGTATCGAAAATTAAAAAATATTCCAATGGTAGAGTCATTAAAATCTGTGGAATAATGAATGACAAAAGCATTTAGGTTCTATATGAATCTATTTGCTTTTTTTCTTTATGCTATGTGTAAATTATGTTATAATACTAATGTTTTATAGGTAGGTGCCCGTAGCTCAATTGGATAGAGTATCAGATTCCGATTCTGACGGTTGCAGGTTCGACCCCTGTCGGGTGCGCCAGAATATTATAGAAAAAGCCCTTAGGGGCTTTTTTCGTTTTCCTTTATAGAGAAATGCATATTCATTGACATATACCCTGCGTGGGTATATGATTATAATACCTGGTAGGGGTATATGAGGTGTTAAAATGAATGAAGTTGAAAATAAGAAATGTTGTGCAAAAACAACCAATCGTTCAAAAGAAGAACAGAAAAAACTAATTCATCGTTTAAATCGAATCGAAGGACAGATTCGTGGAATACGAGGAATGGTGGAAAATAATGCCTATTGTGCAGATATTTTAGTACAATCTGCAGCGGTAAATGCAGCGGTGAATGCATTTAACAAAGAATTACTCGCAAATCATATTCGTGAATGTGTTGCAAGAGATATTCGGGAAGGTAAAGATGAAGTCATCGATGAGTTAGTTGCAACGTTACAAAAATTAATGAAATAAAAAGGAGGCTATGGGATACTATGGAACAATATATGGTAACGGGAATGAGTTGTGCTGCTTGCTCTGCAAGAGTTGAAAAAGCGGTATCGGAAGTCGAAGGTGTCACTTCTTGTTCAGTAAGCTTATTAACAAATTCAATGGGTGTTGAAGGAAGTGCATCGCACGATCAAATCATTGCAGCGGTAGAAAAAGCTGGCTATGGTTGTAAAGTGAAAGGTGCTAGTTCTAATGAATCAAAATCAATGGATGATGCTGCAGAAGCATTAGAAGATCATGAAACACCTTTATTAAAAAAACGTTTGATTACATCATTAGGATTCTTAATCGTCTTAATGTATTTTTCAATGGGACATAGCATGTGGAATTGGCCAGTGCCTGCCTTTGTGGATAATCTAGTATCAAATGGAATTATTCAACTTGTGTTATCTGGTGTTATTATGATTATTAATAAGAAATTCTTTATTAGTGGATTTAAAGCATTGATGAATCGTGCACCAAATATGGATACTCTTGTTGCTATGGGTTCTGCAGTTTCCTATGCATGGAGTCTTTATGCGTTACTTGCAATGACATATTATATGAATCTTGGTGATCATATGATGGTTCATCATTATGCACATGAATTTTATTTTGAATCTGCAGCAATGATTTTAACATTGATTACGGTTGGTAAAATGTTAGAATCTCGTTCTAAAGGAAAAACAACCGATGCTTTAAAAGGATTAATGAAATTAGCTCCAAAAACAGCGGTTTTATTCAAAGATGGAAAAGAAGTAGAAGTGCCTATTGAACAAGTGAAAAAAGGTGATATCTTTGTGGTAAAACCTGGGGAAAATGTTCCTGTAGATGGTGTGATTTTAGAAGGAAGTAGTGCTATTAATGAAGCTGCTTTAACTGGAGAATCTATTCCTGTTGATAAAGAAGCAGGCGATGATGTTTCTGCTGCTACTATGAATACTTCCGGATATATTAAATGTGAAGCAACACGTGTTGGGGAAGATACAACATTATCACAAATCATTCAAATGGTTTCTGATGCAGCTGCAACCAAAGCTCCAATTGCTAAAATTGCTGATAAGGTAGCAGGTATCTTTGTTCCTACGGTAATTGGAATTTCGGTTATTACTTTTATCGTTTGGATGTTTATAAATCAAGATCCTGGTTATGCATTAGCACGTGCAATTTCTGTTTTAGTTATTTCATGTCCATGTTCTTTAGGACTTGCAACACCAGTTGCAATTATGGTTGGTAATGGATTAGGTGCTAAAAATGGTATCTTATTTAAAACTGCTGTATCACTTGAAGAAACAGGACGTATCTCTATTATTGCTTTAGACAAAACAGGTACAATTACATCGGGGGAACCAAAAGTTACCGATATTCTTTCAGCAGAAGGATATAATGAAGAAAGCTTATTAGCTTGTGCATATTCTTTAGAAATGAAGAGTGAGCATCCACTTGCTCGAGCAATTGTTACATATGCAGAAGGCAAGCAT
>JARHZK010000216.1 GCA_029258245.1 Longicatena sp.
TAGATATAAACTATGTCACACTTATAACTGAGATAAGTAAATTGAAAACTCAAGTTACTATATTAGAGTAATTTGATACTCGACTTACTCTAAACTCAGAAAGCAGGTGTGAATTTATTTAGGAGAATCAAAATTCAAAATATTAATGATAATGCTAGACTGAATCATTGGAAACAGATCATTCAAGAATGTCGTAATAGTGGGTTACCAGTGAAAACTTGGGGTCATCAAAATGATGTTTCCAAAACATCATTTACTATTATTTAAAGAAAATCAGGGAATCAATCATAGAAGACAGTGAAGAATCGAAGAATTTTTTCTATTGCCTTAGAAGAAAAAAGAAACCTAAAAATATTGTAATTACAAAAAGTGATATTCATATACAAGTACCTAGAATCAAAGATATCGAAGGAAATAGAATATGTGCTAACCCATCAGGAAGGATTAAGAATGGACTAATGCCAATGACAAACAGCTTAGATAAAAGGACGATACGGCCATTCAAAACAGGTCGGGGAAATTGGCTATTTTCAGCGAATCCTAAAGGAGCAAAAACAAGTGTGGCAGTATATAGCATCATAGAAACAGCAAAGCTGAATGGATTAGACCCATATAAATATCTAACCATTATATTTATCGTATCAACCAAGCTAGGATCTGATCAAGAATCCAGGAATACTAGATAAACTCTTACCTTGGAGTAAACAAACAAAAACATACTATAAGCAAAAATAGAGAATGAGTAAAAATGATAATCATATACTCATTCTCTATTTTTTTAAATACACTATTTTATTTTGCGGTTACTGAAATATAGTAGTAATGCTTTCTATATCGAGTTCATTGACATTAAGCATATCTGTGATAAAACTTTTATTAGACATAATAATCACTTCTTCATAAAAGATTTTTGACAAATTCATTTTACATAAGGACGGAGTTTTTTTTTCTAAAATTTAGATTTATATATACGAATATAAAAAAAACATGATTTTAAAGTGATTAAAAACAATAATAGTTACAATACAGTTATAAATATGACATATTTTGTATTTATTTTATATTACACTTACACATATTAAACATTTTTATCAAGGCTTTCTTTACTACGTTTTTTTGAAGACACTAATATACTTGCACTTATTATTCCCAATAAGATAGTGAATGTATTTATAAATTTCAAACCAAATTTATCCATCAAAATACCGATTATTATATTTGCAACTATTGATACAATTGTCCCTATTGAACCAATAAATGAGAGAATAGTTGCGCAATTTTCATTTTTTATTTGTTCAGCCATCCAAGCATAACTATATGGAATCATACTACCAAATCCTAAACCGAATAATAGTAAACCAAAGCATGCAAAATAAACATTATCAATTCTCATACTTATAAAGCAAAAAGTCATTAAAATAATGCATAATAATAAATAATCTCTATTAGACAGCGCTTTTTTTATGTGAGGAACTAAATAACTGGAAATTGCGACACCTATTAAATAAAGACTATAAACAGCAATAATATTTGATTCACTCATTCCAATTTCATTAATCCGTACTTGCCAATATAATATAAAAATTGAATAAAACAAAAAGGCCAAAGAACAGAATAAGATTATTTTGAGATAAGCTTTATTTGTAAACACTTCTTTAATAGCTTTATTATTGAATTGAATGATTCCTTCAGTATCATTCGTCTTATTATCATTATACATAATAAGCG
>JARHZK010000048.1 GCA_029258245.1 Longicatena sp.
CCCATACCACTTGCGATGGCAGAACCATATCGAATAGGAAGGTTTAATATTATGGAACAAATAAAGCCTCCTAAAATGGATCCAACAATAATACCAATTGGAATTACAAAGATTCGAAAGTTATATTTACGCATATTTGTTAAAATACCTCTATGCATTCCTACACTGATTCCAACAGAGAACATTAATAAATATAAGATATAATCTGTATTTTGAGATATAAAGCTGATGATTGCATGATCAACGTGGAAGATACCACAACTAAGTCCTAAGAATAAAGAAAGTAAAGTAAGAATAACAATCATTTTTTCAACCCCTCTCCAGTCGTTTGTTTTTCTTTTGATAAGAAGCGTTTTGTTAGAAAATAAACTAGAATAATGGATAGTATCGTTGGTATTGCAAAAAATAAAAAACTATAGATTCCAAGAGAAGATAATTCTTGAAGGAAATTTTCTTTTTTGCCAAGCATCACACCCATGGCAAAAATTAATAGAAAGGTGCAAATTAAAGAAATATATTCATTGCCTTTTTTTAAATGTTTTGATGATATAAATCGTCCAAGAATCATTCCTATACACATGATTAAAATTGTATCCATATAAACCCCTCTTTTTTAATTTTACATACTGCATTATTTTATCAAAATGCGTAGGAAATGTCATTATTTTAATGTGAATTTATATTTCTTTTTTTTCGTTTTTTAATATAATTAAATTGCAAAGAGGTGATTGATTTGAATGTTGCTAATTTTTTAATTCGTAAAGAACGACTTTGCAAAAATTGGAGTCAAGAAGGATTGTGTAATGGAATTTGTACAGTATCTTATTTATCAAAAATTGAACAAGGAAAAGTAGAAGCATCGTCAGAAATCATTACATTATTATTTCGCAAGCTTGGAATTCAATGGAATGAGAAAAATAATTTAGAGGATAAACATTTTATTGAATCTGTGTATGAGCATATTTTTTCTTTACATAAAGATGAGGCGATGCAAGCATTACAAAAGAATGATTGGAAATCCTTTGAATATAGTCAATGGGGAATGGATTATTTGTTGATTGAAGAATTATTATATAATTGCAAACCATTAAATAAGATATTAGAAATTTGTATGGATAAAAGACAACTATCAATTCAAAGATATTTACAAGAGCGATATGAGGATGCGATAGCACTGTATCCTAATGTCTTTTTTATTTTTAAATATGGTGTGTCAGAATCCAAAAAGGGAAATGTTTCGAATGCAGTTGAACAATTGAAAGAAGCATATCAATTCGCTTCTAATCAAGGTTTTATTTATATTATGTTTTATGCTCAAATATATATGGGAAATTGCTATTGTCATATTCAAAATTATGAACAAGTGTTACGTCATTATACAGTTGCAAAAAGGATGGGTAAGGATTTAAAAAATGTTGATCATGATTTAGAAACAATTGCATATAATATTGCATCTACACAAATCGAAATGAAAAAATATGAGGACGCATTGGTATATTTTCAGAATCACTCTTCCAATGACATATTACATTATCACAAGTTAGCAATATGTTATGAAGCACTTGGTTATGCGAAAGAAGCACTAGCTACATTGGAAAATATGAAAAAAAATACAAATATACAAAGTGATTCCCTCTCTTTAAAGATGTGTGAGCTAGTTGAACTACGCTTAAAAAATATAAATTATTTAGATACTAAAGAATATTATTATAAATTAAAAGAATGCTTTCAACTTTGCTATGACCAGTTACCAATTGGTTTTTGTATGTTTCACTTACCTTGGTTGCTAGAATGGTATGAATATCATAGACAATATAAAATTGCATATGATCTTTTAAATTATTTTCCTAATTATCGAAAAAAATAGCAAGTAAGTGCGGGAAATATAATAAAATTGTCTCAAATATCATGACTACTCGTGAAGAAAATACGATGGTATAATTTTTATGAGGTGATGGTATGAATACAACATTATGGACAAAAAATTATATAAGGCTACTTGTTGCAACGATTTTTGGTTGTATTGGAGGTGTTGTGAGTAATTTTGCTTTATCATTTTTAGTATTTGATGAAACAAATAGTATTTTTGCTTCTTCTATTATTTTAGCAATTCAATTTATACCTGGATTTATTGTACCATTGATTTTAGCACCATGTATGGATCGATATTCTAGAAAGGTATTTTTAGTAGGTGGAGATATTATCAATGGTATTCTATATATATTAGCAGGGATTTATTTGATGAATTATCCATTTCATTATATTGGGTATTTATTTTTTTCTTTATTTTTAGCGATGATTAGTAGTGCAGACCAATTGGCATATAATTCCATATATCCGAATGTTATACCGAAAGGAATGGAAGAAAAAGGCTATAGTGTTTCTGCATTACTATATCCCGTATTACAAGTGATTATGATGCCGATTGCTGCATTTCTTATGGAATATATAGGAATTTCTTGGATATTACTTTTACAAGGAATTTTATCTATTTTAGCAGCGATTATTGAAAGAAAAGTAGATATAAAACAGGTATTTTATAAAGATAAGGAGCCGTTTAGTTTTTCATTATGGTATCAAGATATGAAAGAAGTATTTGATTATTTAAAAAACGAAGAGGGACTTAAACGAATGTTTTCTTATATGGCAATGACAAATGGTATCAATGTAGGCTATTCTCCATTATTTGTTGCTTTTTTTAGAAGAACTCCAGGATTAACAAGTGCTTTGTATGCATTATTTTCGGTTGCAGAATTCATTGGTAGAAGTATTGGTGGAATTTTTCATTATCATGTAAAAATAAAAAAAGCAAAACGTTTCTATTTTGTTTATGGAGTTAACCAAATATATTTATTAATGGATATGTGTTTGTTATGGATTCCATATCCATGGATGTTGGTAAATCGAGGAATCTGTGGATTTTTAGGTATACAGAGTGCAACTACAAGACAAAGTACGATTCAGCAGTATATTCCAGATCACATGCGAGCAAGAGTAAATGCATATCTTGACATCTGTATTTTGCTTATGGGTTCTATTTTTACTATTCTGATTGGAATTGTGGGAGAATATTTAAATGCTCAAATAACAATTACTTTATGTGCGGTATTCATGTCAGTATATTATATAAAAACGATATGGATAAAACGAAGTGAAGTAAAAAAAGTGTATGAAACTATGATTATAGAATAAAAAAAGAATAAATTCACAGTGTTTGAAGTTTATGGCATTGGAATTATTCTTTTTTTATATTTAAAATTAATTGATTGATATTTTATTTTCTATACATAGGAATATAGTGACATGGATTCTTGATTATTGAACCAAT
>JARHZK010000050.1 GCA_029258245.1 Longicatena sp.
TTTGGTTCAAAACTATCAAAAATACGATTTACGTTCAACAAATCGCCATAGGCATTCGCACGTCCTTTATTTCCATTTGGTACCATGTATCCATAATCATCGATTGTATTAATTAATTTAAATCCTAGATCATACATATCTTTTCCATCTGCCCAATCTTTTGACCATAAATTCATTTCTACATTTTCGATTGCATTTTTATTAGTTTGAGTTAATGGATTATCTTGAATTCGTGTTAATCCTCCCCACATACGTACTGTATTTGTCTTTTTCACAAACGGAATGATTTCATTTACAAATTCACGATATGATTTTGCATTATATAAGAATTCATCAGCACCAATATGTACTGTTGTCGCTTTATCAAAAGTAGGATTTACTCCTTGTGTATAATCATTGAAAATTTCTTTAATTTTTTCAATTGACTTTTTATTTGTCAAATCAAAATGATCAACTAACGGATGTCCATTACTTACTTGATCTTTAATTGCTAATTCTGGCCATACTTTTGTAAATGATGTTGCATGAGCTGGAACATCAATTTCTGGTACAATCTTCATTCCTAATGCTCTTTCATCATGAATAAATTTTTTGAATTCTTTCTTAGAAATAAAGTAATCTTTTGCAGTTGGAGTTTCTCCTTTATCATTTTTTAATCCTGATTCAAGTCGGAATGCTTCATAAGCTTTAAATGCTTCTTTTTCATTTGCATGAGTTCCATAATCTTCTAGCCAAATATAGTTATCAGATAAATGTGCTTGGAAATCATTCATTTTATAGTAACGCATTGTACGTGTAATTTCTTTCATCATTTCTAATGAAACTGGTTTACGCGCAACATCCAATAACAATCCTCTTGTTTCAAAACGTGGATAATCTCTCATACTTCCTAATTTATATCCATTCTGATTTTCTTTATACATTTGTAGGATTGTCTGCATACCATACATATTTCCTGTAATGCTAGATGCTTTTACAACGATATTATTTTCTTTGATATCCATTGTATATCCTTCTTCACCTAACATACCATCTGTTTTGTCAATTGCAAAACTGATAGCACCATCTTGTTCATTTCCTTTTGATGCTGCTAACTCGATTCCTGTAAAATCTTTATAATCTTTTAAGAACTCATCTACAATAGGTTTTAATGAGACATCACTATAAACTACTTTTGTTAATTTGTTTTTGGAAATTGTTCCTGTTTTATCAGAATGCCATTCTTGGATTTCTGGAATTACTACTGGTTTCGTATTTTTTCCTTCTTGTTGTGTGTGTAAACCTTTTACAGTAAATACTTTATCTCCAGTATTTTTAACTTTTTTTGTCTTCTTATCTGTCACATTAAATGATACTTTTACTTCTTTATCTGTTAATGGGCGATGTACAGCAATTTTGCCATTTTTATCAGCTTTTCCAATAATTTGTTCAAAATCTGCACCATTAGATTCAATTGTGAATCCTTCTGGAACTTTTGGAAGTTCAAATACATCTTTATCGACAATGCCGCCTTTAATATTTGCGACTACTTGATCTAATGTTGCATTTTCAGGTAATTCCGCTTGTTCATTAGAATATGCACGTAATTC
>JARHZK010000108.1 GCA_029258245.1 Longicatena sp.
CTATTGCACAAAGTATTTTATAACTTTCTTCATCTTCTTCATTATTAAAATAAATTCTTGATAATGCTACAGTTAATATGTTATTTTGATCACAAATTTTCTTTAATAAATCATTTTTACTTCTTAATAAAGGGCTATCATTTCGAGCAATAGAAACATAAAAATTAGAAATATTTTTTTTGCATTTTATTAAAAAATCTTGAATATATGCAACATCTTCTTTTAATAAATAAGTTTCAAAATCATTCTGATCCCCATTCGTCAACACCACGCAATCATGTGTATATGTAACAAATTCTTCGAATGATATTACTTTTGTATTTTCATTTGTGTTTAAAATTGTCGATAATTGCATCTGTGCTTGATATCCTTTATCATTTTTAGCTAATAAAATAAAACCAAAACTATGATTATCATTAATAACATCAACTTCTAATCCAAATATCGGCTTAATATTCGATTTTTTTGCTTCGTGATAAAATGCCATGGCACCATGCATAACATTTTTATCACATAATGTTACTGCATGATATCCATTATCTTTTGCGCTTTGAATAATTTTCTGTATCGTCATTGTACTCTTCAATAAAGTGTAACAACTTCTAACATGTAAATGAGTCGTCATTTTATCACCTTCTCATTCCATATTTTAACATGTATATAAAAAAACTTGAACTCTTAAACTTATATTTATATTTTTATTTACTAATAAAAAGGAGATTTCAAATGAATATCTCCTTTTTCATTAAATATTATTTATACGCAAATTTAAATCCGATAACAAATCATTAATTGTGCCGTCTTTTAAAGATTTTACTCCACAAGCAAGTTTATGTCCACCGCCATGATATTTATTTGCAATATCATCAATTGCTATATTCTTTGAACGAAGACTTCCATTATATAGTCTATTTCCATTCTGATCTTTTTCTTTTTCAGTAAACAAAGCCCATATTTCAAATTCTTCAATTCCACCCATGACAAAAACTTTATCTTTTGCTTCTTCGAAACTCAGCCCATAACTTTCGTAATCTTCTTCACGGACAATCATATATGCCATTTTGTTATTTATAATACTACAATTCGAACGAATAAAATTTTCAAATTTAAATTGTTTGATGTTTGTAGAAAAATTCAATTCATTTGCTTTTACCACATCAGCTCCGCATTCTACCAAGTATGCAGCCGCTTTTAATGTTTGAGCAGAAGTTGAAGAAATAGAAAACCTTAATGTATCCGCAATTAATCCACAATATAGATATTGTGCACATTGTTTAGATACTACTCTATTCGTATCCATAAATAAGCATGCCAATATTTCACAGGTTGCTCCACAGTTTTCTTGTATTACTTCAGTATCTGCATATTTTTCAACAAATACATGATGATCTATTTTGATAGAATATTTTGCTTTTTTAAATCTTTGATCATCAATTCTCTCACTATTTGCCGTATCTAATATAATAGCAAGACTTTCTTCTATACATTCATCGTCCGCGTCATCCATTTCAGGATAAAAATCATTTGTATATTTTTTTTCATTGCATCCTAATGCATAAACACTTTTTTTAGGATATGTATCTAAAATCCATTGTTTTAGTCCAAATTGTGAACCTAAAGCATCGCTATCTGGGGATACATGACGATAAATTGTTATCGTCTCATATTTTTCAATTAAATCAAATAAATCTCTATCCATCTTATTTACCAATTAAAGCATAAGTATCACGTGCAATCATCAATTCTTCATTTGTCGGAATTAGCCATATTTGAACTTTGCTTTCAGGTTTTGATAATAACATTTCTTTTCCTCTATTATTATTCAAATCTTCATCTAGAATAATTCCAAATGCATCTTTTAAATGTGCACAAATTCTAGATCTCATTTGACAGTCATTTTCACCAATTCCACCTGTAAATACAATTGCATCAGCACCACCTAATTGAGCATAATAACCACCGACGACATTAATGATACGATTTACATACATATCAACAGTTAATAATGCATCTTCATTCCCCTGTGCACAAGCGGCTGCAATATCACGTCCATCTGAACTTACTCCTGATACTCCCAACATACCTGATTGCTTATTCATTACATTATCCATTTCTTCTGGTGTTAATCCTTCTTTTTTCATTATGTAGGTAACAATTGCAGGATCAATATCCCCACAACGTGTACCCATCATAACACCTGCAAGTGGTGTAAATCCCATCGATGTATTAATTGATTTTCCACCATCAACAGCCGTAATTGATGCTCCGTTTCCAAGATGACAAGTGATGATTTTTGTATCTTTAATATCTTTATTCATTAGTTCAGCACAACGTAACGAAACATATTTGTGAGATGTACCATGGAACCCATAACGACGTACTTTATAATCTTCATAATATTTCTTAGGTAAAGCATATCTATATGAATCTGGTGTCATTGTTTGATGAAATGCTGTATCAAA
>JARHZK010000111.1 GCA_029258245.1 Longicatena sp.
ATGCTTAACCGACTAAGCCACCCAGGGGCCCTGATAGATTTGTTATTTAAATAATCTTTTTTTTGTAAAGCAAAGCACCTATTTATACTGTAATCGTCTCACCTAATTTTTCTAAGATTACATTTTCATACATCAGGCTTCTTTGATGTGAAAAGTTGACAGACACATCACATCCACGTATTTTTTTATTACTATGTAAAAGGACCAAAAAAGAGATGAAGATTCCATTTGGTCCTTTTATTTGTTTATCAACCATCTTTACATTCTTTTATGGGAATTATATATTACGATGGTATTTCATGTTTTTTATGGGTCTATAACAGTTGGTGTTTTTCCAATTCCTACAACTTCACTAACAATTTTTGTCCATGAAGTACATCCACATATTCCATCTACTCGTAAGCCATTATTTCTTTGATATGCAAGAAGAGCATTTTTCGTATTATTTCCAAAAGCACCATCTAGTGTTTTTGTACTATAACCTAATGCATTTAGTGCATCTTGTAATACAAGAACATATATGCCTCTACTACCTATGCTTAAAGAAGGATATCCTGCTCTACAAGCAGGAGGACCATATCTTTTATCCATATGCACCCAAGTAGGTGTCATAGAAATTGGTTCTACATAGGACCAAACACCTAAATTGTTTGCAGTATTCCATATACGATTTCGTTGAGCTTGTGATAATGCTTGTCCTACATCAAATGAAACACCTGCATAATGTTGTGATTGTTTTCCATGACCTCCTTCCCAAATTCGTTTAAAAGCGAATCGAAAAGGGATAGGAGAACCGTAAGATCTTCTTGTTGCATTCCATGATTCCATAGCAGCATTACTAGTCCATAAAACATTAGAACGAGAGGAACCGCGAAATTCTCTTACTCGCATAGTATCTCCATAAGAATAGGGCATTGGATCATTTTCATTACGATAAAATCTTTCTAAAGCCTGTGTATATACATCAAAAACGATGATTTTAGCCATTTTTTCACCTCCTTGGTATAACATATGCAAAGGTAAAAAAAGCATTATGTGTATATATAAGATATATTTAAATTTATTTATATAAGAGTTGAAAATAAATTTAAAAACCTGTATTATAGTTTATAAGTTAGATTAATCTAACTTATAAAAAGAGGTGATTATATGGATATAAATACTTGGTATGGAATTTTAATTCCATTTATAGGCACATCACTTGGCGCGGCATGTGTCTACTTTATGAAACAGAAAATGAGTATTTTTGTACAAAGAGCATGTACTGGATTTGCAGCAGGAGTTATGATCGCTGCATCTATTTGGAGTTTGATTATTCCAGCAATTGATCAATCTGCATCTTTAGGAAAATTATCATTTATACCAGCCGTTGTAGGAATATGGGGAGGAATATTATTTCTATTGCTATTGGATCATATCATTCCACACTTACACATGAATAGTGAAGAAAGTGAAGGACCAAAAACAAAGCTTCAAAGAACAACGATGTTAGTTCTTGCGGTTACTTTGCATAATATTCCAGAAGGTATGGCAGTCGGGGTAGTTTATGCTGGATATCTTGCACAAAATGCTACTATGACTTTAGCAGGGGCACTTGTATTATCTTTAGGTATTGCGATTCAAAACTTTCCAGAAGGAGCCATTATATCAATGCCACTACGATCAGAAGGGATAAATAAAACAAAATCATTTTTATATGGAGTTCTATCTGGAGTTGTAGAACCAATAGCAGCAATATTAACCATTCTTGCATCACAATACGTTGTGCCAATTCTACCATATTTATTAAGCTTTGCTGCAGGAGCAATGATTTATGTAGTTATAGAAGAACTAATTCCAGAAATGTCACAAGGAAAACATTCTAATGTTGGAACAATTTTTTTTGGAGTAGGTTTTACTATCATGATGATTCTAGATATAGCATTAGGGTAAAATACTGTGATTTAGGTGAATTCCTAAATTACAGTATTTTTTTGTATGTCAATCAGGGCATACATCTAGGCTGTGAAAGTCTACTGTAGAGTTTATATTTGCTAACATAAATATGTACAAAAATGATC
>JARHZK010000124.1 GCA_029258245.1 Longicatena sp.
TGATCAAGTAGATAACGATAAGACGCCAAATACAGGAGTAGAAACAAATACGCTAGTATTATGGAGTGCATTGTTAGGTGCAGGATTTATAATGTTGAATTTACGAAAAAAGAAAAGAAAAGCATAAGAAGATATTATAAATTAAACATGAAGTAATGTTTTTGTAAATTAAGTAAAAGGTTATGAAAGTAGAATCTTTAACGATTTTATATTTCCATAACCTTTTTATTTATAAATTAAATAAGAATCATGATATAGAGAATGAAGTAGATGGGAAATATTGAGTAATACATATAAATGAAATGATATAAAAATTTAAAAATAAACTATTGACAATAATATTATGAAAATGTAAAATGATTTACAACTTAGAATGAAAAAAAGAACAAGGAGTGAAACAAAATGAAAAATAAAAAAATATTATCTGCTCTATTAGCGGGTGTTTTGGTTTCAAGTGTTAGCACAGATATGATATATGCGAATAATGATAATTCAATTTTAGTAGGGAATTTGAATGAAAGGGGAAATGGTGATCAAGTTAAGTCACAAATAAAATTGACACAAGATTTCTTTCCAGACGCAAATTTTAGAAATGTAATTGCTGATGAGACAGGAGCTAAAGAGGGAGATACTTTAGAATTATCAAAAATAAATAATGTTACATGGATTCATGCGATTTCCAAAAATATAACAAGTGTAAAGGGAATTGAATATTTCAAAAATTTGATTCGTGTAGATCTTACTAAAAATAATATCTCTGAGCTTGATTTAAGTAAAAATACTAAATTAGAATATTTACAAATTAATCAAAATAAAATTTCGAAGTTAGAATTAAATAACAATAATTTGAAAGAAGTACATTTATATGATAATCCATTGGCACAATTAGATGTTACTAAGTGTCCAAAGTTAAATTATTTGGCAATTAATAATACGAATCTAACATCGATAGATTTAGCGAATAATGAAAATTTAGAAACTGTTTCTATTGAAAATACAAAGATAAAAAATATAGATCTTAGCCATAATCCTAAATTAAGAATATTATATGGAGGAAATTCTGAGATTAGTAGTATAGATGTTACAAATAATCCCAATTTAAAAAGTTTATCGTTAAATAATACATTAGTAAAAAGTGTTGATGTTAGTAAAAACAAAAAATTAATTGGACTTAATTTATCAAATAATAATATTAAGAATATTGATTTACATAATAATGAAGATTTACAAAAGCTAAATTTATCTAATAACAATATTATTAATATTGATTTATCTAAAAATATAAAATTGCAAGATTTAGATTTGTCCTCTAATGATTTAAGTGAAGTGAATGTTAAAAACTTGGTTTATCTTGAAGATATTGATTTATCAAATAATAAATTGACTACAATTGATTTAAGTCAAAATGGTAAATTATTGAATACTAATTTATCTTATAATAATTTATATAAAACATATTTACCAAAAAAATATACAGGAAAAATCCTTATGGATAATCAAAAACTAGAGGTAGATGTGAAAGAAAAGGTAACAGAAAAAGATGGTAAATATTTTTTAAATTTGCGTGATGTATTTGAAATAAATCCTAAAATTGTTGATACAACCATTAAAGTAGATTCTTTCAGTAGTGGAATTTATGAAATAAAGGAAGATATTATTAATTTAGGAGAAAGATTGCCAAGTGGTATTTATATTAATGTAAAATTATCAAATGGAACTGAATTACATAATTTAAATGTGATATTAAAAGGAGAACCATCAAAACCATCTATTCCATGGGAACCAATCACACCGGCAAAACCAATCATTAAGCCAACACCGATCACACCGGCAAAACCGATTATTAAGCCAACACCGATCACACCGGCAAAACCGATTATTAAGCCAACACCAATCACACCGGCAAAACCAATCATTAAGCCAACACCAATCACACCGGCAAAACCAATCATTAAGCCAACACCAATCACACCGGCAAAACCAATCGTTAAGCCAACACCGATCACACCGGCAAAACCAATCATTAAGCCAACACCAATCACACCGGCAAAACCAATCAT
>JARHZK010000145.1 GCA_029258245.1 Longicatena sp.
ATCCCCTTTTTGTCAATGTTTTTTTTACTTTTTTTTACTTTTTTTATTTATAATTGCAAATAATATAAATAAATGTAGAAATTGATAGCAAAAATATAAATCATACATTCATTTCTTCTTCATTTATTTTAATTGTTTTTTCAATATTAAGATTCACTTTTATCTTCCTTATGATAATTTACTTCTTTTAAATATTTGTCGTATAATTTCTCAATTTCGTCATGATTAAACGGGGAATTTTTCAGCCTAATGTCTACCATCAATTTATCCAACCCTTTATGAATAACTCTATCTAATTTAGTTCCATAATTCATATATTTTGAATGTTCTTCATACTCATCTTCATCTAATAAAGTTGTTTTCCCTATCGGAGACACTTTCACATCCAAATCATAGTCAATATTTTTTATAGCTTCCCCATCATAAATTGATGGAGATGCCAAATTGCAATAATAATGTATTCCAGTCTTCCTTATCATACAAATAACATTATACCAACGATCTGGATAGAAAAAACAAATTGCAGGTTCTCGCGTAACCCATTTTCTACCATCCGATTCACTTACTAATGTACGATTTGTTACCGCAACAATACGTTTTTCATTCGATTCAATCACATATCCCATTGCCCATGTTCTATGCAAACTTCCGTCATGTTTAAAACTTTGTATATATACATATTGATTTTCTTGTAATTCCATAACACACTTCCTCATATTTCAATATTATAGCAAAAAATCAATGAAATTAACATAATTCATCCCTATAAGATATTTACATCTTTCCCAAAACAAATATGATTAAGCCACTGTATTTACTTTTTATTTATTCGTGATAAGATATTTATCAAAGTAATAAAGTAATAAAGAATATAAGGAGAATTTTATGAATACAAACACAATAATCCCAACATTAAAAGCATTATTAGAAAATGAACATGATTTAATCGCTAATTTAGCAAATGCTTCAGCGCTATTATATCAATCTATCCCAAACATTAATTGGGCTGGATTTTATTTGTATAAAAATAACGAATTAATCTTAGGTCCATTCCAAGGAAAAATTGCTTGCATGCATATTCCTATGGGAAAAGGCGTTTGTGGTACTTGCGCGGAACAAAGAAAAGTCTTAAGGATTGATAATGTTCATCAATTCAGTGGACATATCGCGTGTGACAGTAATAGCAATTCTGAAATCGTCATTCCTCTTATAAAAGAAAACACCTTGTTAGGTGTTTTAGATATTGATTCCCCATCATTTTCTAGATTTAGTGAAGACGATGAAATTCTTTTAAATCAATTTGTAGATGTACTTGTATCATCTTTATGAGTTTTAAAATACGTTATTGCCATAGATACCGCTTCTTTGCTCGAAAAAAAGTTGCATTTTGTTGTACCTATAAAAGAAGATTTTACAACGCATTTCTCTTCCATCATATTTCCTATTTTACTTATTTCACCATTTTCACATTCTATATCCAACATATCTTTCCATTGAACTAAATTATTATTTTCAATTGGTGCACTAATAATCCGTATCGGTAATTTTCCATATTTATATTGTGCATGATAAAATATCACACATTCATCGTATTTACATCCTAGCGAAACTATATATCCATTATAATCCAAAACTTTACCCAATGGAGAATCTTCATTCAATCCAAAATGTAATGGATGTTGATGACATATAACTTTCGCATATTTTCCCCATGCCGCAAAACTATACACAGGATGATAAGATCGAACAATCCCATCATTTCTTAAAAATTGATATACAAACGGATCCTCATCTTTCGGTAAAGTAAGTTTTTTATCAAATGGTAGAATGGATGTTCTTATATCATCCCAATACATCCTTGCAATCTTTTCTTTCTTATTTTTTTGACAAGACGGATCTAATAATTCAGTAGTAAATGTTGGAACAATAATTGTGCCTTCGTACCCAACACTTTCCATTAATGCTTCAACAAGCATCTGCTCTCCACCAATTAAATGCCCCATTTTTTTTGTATTTGCCTGTACAAGCAAAACCATTCCTTTGCGTATTCCAAGATCCTTTAGCTGCTTTAAAACATCTTTTTTATTTAAAACAACCATCTCTGGTTCATCTTCTAAGGTAATATATGTAAACTGCTTAACCATGTTATCAATTCCTTTTTTTCAATATACCCTTCTTTAATATTTTCTTTCGATAGATTTCCCTGATAAAAATAATATGTTGTTGGAAATTGATTAATTTTCCCAACTGTGCATTCTAATTCTTCCAATATTTCTATATTTTCTTTGCTTTCGTCCACCATATCATATTTCGCCACATATACATCAAACGGTTGAATATTTTCTATCTCTTTCAACACTTTATCATATTCATCACACGAATAACATTGATCCGTCGTCACTACCAACAAAAATGAATTTTTGTTTTCATTGTTAACTTTTTCAATTGCTTCTGGAATAGTTATTTCTTTTATATTATTATCATTTGACACGTTGCATCCAACAAGCATCAAAAACAAAACACATATTACAACTACACGTTTCACACAATCATCCCTTTCAGCTAACTTATATATATTTTATCACATACATAATGTATAACGAAATAACAAAATAACATTTTCTTTATTATAAATTCTTAATTTATTCATAAAAAAAAGCCTTTAATAAGGCTTTGTTTTATCAAAAATGGCGGTCCAGATGGGACTCGAACCCACGATCTCCTCCGTGACAGGGAGGCATGTTAACCACTACACCACTGGACCATTTACTTATTTAATATATCATTTATTTCTATAAATGTCAACTGCTTTTTTGGAGCAGATGAGGGGAATTGAACCCCCGTATCAGCCTTGGCAAGGCTGTGTTCTACCATTGAACTACATCTGCGTTTTTAAAAATGGCGGTCCAGATGGGACTCGAACCCACGATCTCCTCCGTGACAGGGAGGCATGTTAACCACTACACCACTGGACCACTTATTCC
>JARHZK010000150.1 GCA_029258245.1 Longicatena sp.
AAAGTTAAAGTTATCAAAGTTGTTCGTGAAATTACTGGATTAGGATTAGTAGATGCTAAAGGTATCTGCGATAAAACACCTAGCGTAATTAAAGAAAACGTAAGCCCAGAAGAAGCTGAAGATATCAAAGCTAAATTAATGGAAGCTGGAGCTACTGTAGAAGTTAAATAATTAACTTTTAAATAAAATATTACATTACAAAAAGCCTTCGGGCTTTTTGTCACTTAAAAAGGCGGGATAACGATGAATCATTATTTTACAGATAATCGTCATTTAGCAGAAAACCGGAAGGATATATCTTTCCGGTTTTGGTGTTTTAATTATACTTTTACCACAGATAATGGAGTTTTTTCTAAGGGTGGTGTAGATTTTGGAACACAAGTGTTATTAAACACACTGCTAAATAAACAAGAATTACAAGATGATATTCTTGATGTTGGCTGTGGATATGGACCAATTGGCATCATATTAAAACATACATATCCGAATGCGAATGTAGAAATGGTGGATGTGAATCCACGTGCTATTGAATTGGCAAAATTGAATGCTAGAGCGAATCATGTTGAAGTTAATATACATGAATCTGATGTATATGCACAGGTAACTAAAAATAACTATACTGATATTATAACAAATCCACCTATACGAGCTGGAAAGAAAATTATATATGAAATCTTTGAAAAATCATTTGATCATTTAAGAGATGGGGGAACTCTTTGGGTAGTTATTAGAAAACAACAAGGGGCGTTGAGTGCGGTTAATAAAATTAAAGAAATTTTTGGAAATTGTGAGATAATTCATAAAGAAAAGGGATATTTTATCTTAAAATCCAAAAAAACATTGACAATTTGACAAACTGTTGATATTATAATAAATTGCAAAATACTAAAATATTAAAATGGGTTTTTTATCCTAATTTTTGGTATAAAAACTTGTAGAAAGGATGGCGTACATGGACCAAAAACAGCCTTATCGTATTGTCGCTTCCGGTAAAAAGGCAGAGCGTCGTGATTACTCAAAAGTTAGTGGAAATTTAGAATTACCTAACTTAGTCGAAATTCAAACGGATTCTTTTGAGTGGTTTAAGAACGAAGGAATTGGAGAAGTTTTTAATGAAATTTATCCAATCCAAAACTATGGAGGAAATATTAAACTTAAGTTTGCAGGATATGAGTTCGGTGAACCTAAGTACAATGCAGAGGAATCAATGTATCGTGAATGCAATTATGCAGCACCATTGAAAGCTCGCATGGAACTTGAAATTACAGACAACACTACGGGTGAAGTAATTAATAAATGGGAAGATGTCTTTTTAGGAGAATTCCCATTAATGACAGAAACAGGAACATTCATTATTAATGGAGCAGAACGTGTAATTGTTTCACAAATCGTTCGTTCTCCTGGAGCATATTTTGCTACTGGATATGATGAAAAAACTGGAAGAGTCTCTTATAACTGTGAATTAATTCCAAGCCGTGGTACTTGGTTAGAATATATGAC
Source organism: Longicatena sp. (assembly GCA_029258245.1). Taxonomy (GTDB): domain Bacteria; phylum Bacillota_I; class Bacilli_A; order Erysipelotrichales; family Erysipelotrichaceae; genus Longicatena_A. Next base: position 1,501 of record JARHZK010000150.1, read on the forward strand.
AGAATTGAAAAAAGCGTCTACAGGACGTGTTTTAAATATGAGTATTGATCGTAAGCGTAAAATGCTTTCAACAGTTTTATTTAAAGCAATTGGTATGTCTGTCGATTTAGATTACAGTGAAGATCCATACGATACTACACAAATCAAAACATTCTTAAAAGCAATGGGAAGAAATGTTGTAGAAGATGTAGCTCAAGATGATGAAAATCGTGAGTTTATGAATCTTTACCTTACATTATATGCATCTTTCTTTGGTAAATACGAAGAAGTTGAAAATACTTTATTACAAGATAAAGTAAAAACAACACAAGAAGCGTTATTATCAATTTATGAAAATCAACGTTCAGATGAAATTCCAACACTAGATGGATCTATTTCATTAATGAATGCGAAATTTTTTGATCCACGTCGATACGATTTGACAAAAGCAGGACGTTTTAAATTACGTGGTAAATTAAATGCAATTAATCGTATCAATGGGCACCGTTTAGCGATGGATATTTTATCTACTGATGGTAGTGTATTTATGCCTAGTGGTACGATGATTCATCGTGACGAAAGAAATATTTTGCGTGTAGAATTAGAAAAAGGTATGTATGTACATGCATTCCCATTTAATCCATTATTTAATCATCCAGATAAAGTTGAGGTTTCTGCTAGTAACAATTTAGGACTAATTGGACGTGTGTTAGCGGAAGATCTTGAATTAGAAGATCGTACTTTATATGAGGGAACAGTTTTAACTGAACAAGATGTAAAGGCGATTGTTGAAGAATGCGAAACAATTTTTGTTCATGGCGGAATTATTGCAACTAAAGTCGCATTGGATGGTAAAAATACAAATGCAGTATTGAATTATGGACAACGCATGTATGCGATTGGACGTATTACAGATGCACAAGGTAATGATGTTGAAAATGCAGATGGAGATTATTTTACAGAAGGATACCTTCCACGTCATAAATTAGATGATTTATCCGCTAATGATCAGGAAGAATTACGTAATCGTGCAGAAAATGAAACATTATATGCATGGTTAGTTGGTGCTGCTGTTCAAGAAATATTGATTCGTACAGAAGATGATAATGTAGTAAGAATTATCGGAAATGATCCATATGCGAATAAACATACAATTACAATTTCTGATATGTATGCTTTATATGCATATAATTTGAATGTAATGGAAAATGTTGGTGAAACTGACGATATTGATATGTTAGGTAACCGTCGTATCCGTTCAGTAGGAGAGTTAATTCAAAATCAATTCCGTATTGGTTTAAGTCGTATGGAAAGAGTTGTTAAAGAACGTATGTCTATAGCGGAAACTGCAACTTTAACACCGAAAAAGTTAACAAATATTCGTCCATTAACTGCAGCAATTAAAGAGTTCTTCTCAAGTTCTCAGTTATCTCAGTTTATGGATCAACAAAATCCACTTGCTGAATTAACAAACAAACGTCGTATTTCTGCATTAGGACCTGGTGGTTTAACAAGAGATCGTGCTGGATTTGAAGTTCGTGACGTTCATAGTTCTCATTATGGTCGTATTTGTCCAATTGAAACTCCTGAAGGACCTAATATCGGTTTGATTTCAAACTTAACTTCTTATGGTAAAATTAATGAATATGGATTTATTCAAACTCCATATCGTATTGTAAATAAAGATGGAACAGTACAAGATGAAGCTATTTATTTATCAGCTGATGAAGAAGCGGATTATGTAATAGCACAGGCCAACGAAGTTGTTGGAGGAAGATTAATCAATGAAAATATCGTAGCTCGTAAAGCTGGTGAAACAATTATCGCAAAACGTGAAGAAGTTGAATTAGCCGACGTTTCTCCAAAACAAATCGTATCTGTTGCTACTGCGTGTGTACCTTTCCTTGAAAATGATGATGCGTCTCGTGCCTTAATGGGTGCAAACATGCAACGTCAAGCTGTACCTTTATTACAACCTCATTCACCATATGTTGGAACAGGTATCGAATATAAAATTGCAAAAGACTCTGGTGTTGGTGTTGTAGCAAAAGAAAATGGATATGTAGAATATGTTGATGCACAAAGAATTGTAGTAAATGGAGATGATGGTCAACGTCATGAATACCGTTTGCGTAAATTCCAACGTTCTAACAATGGTACTAACATTAATCAAAGTCCAATTGTTAAAAAAGGTGAACGTATTGATAAAGGTGATATTTTAGCTGATGGTCCATCTATGGAAAAAGGTGAATTAGCGCTTGGTCAAAATGTTACAATTGCATACATGACATGGTATGGTTATAATTATGAAGATGCGATTATTATGAGTGAGCGTTTAGTTCGTGATGATGTATATACATCAATTCATATTGAAGAGTATGATATTGATTGTCGTGAAACAAAACTTGGACCTGAAGAAATTACTAGAGACATTCCAAACGTAAGTGAGGCTGCATGTCGTAACTTGGATAGCCGTGGTATTATCATGGTTGGTGCAGAAGTACGTGAAGGTGATATCTTAGTAGGAAAAGTAACTCCAAAAGGACAAAGCGAAATTTCACCAGAAGAAAAATTATTACTTGCAATCTTCGGAGAAAAATCACGTGAAGTTCGAGATAATTCATTAAAAGTACCACATGGTGGAGCTGGTATTGTTCATTCGATTCGTATTTTCAAACGAAGTGAAGGACACGAATTGCCACCTGGAGTAAATGAAACAGTAAAAGTATATATTGTTCAGAAACGTAAAATTTCTGAAGGGGATAAAATGGCTGGTCGTCATGGTAATAAAGGTGTTATTTCTAAAATTTTACCAGTGGAAGATATGCCATATATGCCAGATGGAACTCCAATCGATATTATGTTAAATCCATTTGGTGTGCCTTCTCGTATGAACATTGGACAGGTTTTGGAAGTTCATTTAGGATATGCAGCTAAGAAATTAGGTGTTAAATTCTCTACTCCAGTATTTGACGGTATCGATAATCAAGAATTAAGTGACATTATGAAGGAAGCGAATATGACTTCAGATGGTAAACAAGTTCTTTATGATGGTCGTACAGGAGAACCATTTGATGAACGTATTTCTGTTGGTGTAATGTATATGATCAAATTAGCTCACATGGTTGATGATAAATTACATGCTCGTGCTACTGGACCTTACTCATTAGTAACTCAACAACCATTAGGTGGTAAAGCACAAAATGGTGGACAGAGATTTGGTGAAATGGAAGTTTGGGCTCTTGAAGCATATGGTGCAGCTCACACATTACAAGAAATTTTAACTGTAAAATCTGATGATATTGTTGGACGTACAAAAACTTATGAAGCAATTATCAAAGGTAAAGATATTCCAGAACCGGGTATTCCAGAATCATTCCGAGTATTAAAACATGAATTACAAGCACTTGCAATTGATGTGAAAATGCTTGATGAAGAAGGAAATGAAGTTGATATCAGTACCGATGATGGTGGTGAAGCAACTGCTGTTTTACCTGTACAAGAGGAACAAACAGTAAGTCAAGAAGATATTGAAGAAGTAAATGACGATGCTGAATTAGAAGAAGATGCAATGTTTGAAGAAGATAGCATTGAAGATTTTGATGATGATCAAGTAGAGGAGGCGTAAGTAGATGAGTGTTAATGATTTTGCCTCAATTCAGGTAAGTTTAGCTTCTCCAGAAAGAATTCATGAATGGAGTCATGGAGAAGTTAAAAAACCAGAAACGATTAACTATCGTTCTCAAAAACCTGAACGAGATGGATTATTCTGTGAACGAATTTTCGGTCCAAGTAAAGACTGGGAATGTTATTGTGGAAAATATAAAAAAGTTCGTTACAAAGGTGTTGTATGTGATCGTTGTGGTGTAGAAATTACAAAATCAAGTGTTCGAAGAGAGCGTATGGGTCATATTGAATTAGCAGCACCAGTAGCACATATTTGGTATTTACGTGGAATTCCAAGTCGTATGGCATTATTGCTAGATGTTACTCCAAAACAATTAGAAGAAGTAGTGTATTTCGTATCTTGGATTGTGACAGATCCAAAAGATACAAATCTTGAATATAAACAAGTTTTATCTGAAAAAGAATATCGTGAATATATGGCATTATATGGTCCGGGCAGTTTTACTGCTCAGACTGGTGCCGAAGCTGCATTGACTTTATTAAAAGAAGTTGATTTAGAAGTTGAATATAAACAAATTCAGGAAGCTTTGGAAAGTGCACAAGGTGAGAAACGTAAAAAATTAATCAAACGTTTAGATACTGTTGAATCATTCCGTAACTCTGATAATAAACCTGAATGGATGGTATTAACAGTTGTTCCAGTAATACCACCAGATTTAAGACCAATGTTACAATTGGACGGTGGACGTTTTGCAACAAGTGATTTAAATGACTTATATCGTCGTGTTATTACACGTAATAATCGTTTGAAAAAGTTGTTAGAATTAGGAACTCCTGCTATTATCGTACAAAATGAAAAACGTATGTTACAAGAAGCTGTAGATGCTTTAATTGA
>JARHZK010000171.1 GCA_029258245.1 Longicatena sp.
GCAATTAAACCATATCGAAAAATGAAATTATGTAAAATTGAAGGTGAATTAGAAGGAATCTCATATACGATTCGAACTGTAAAAAAATTAAAAAAAATGTATCCCAATGATACGTTTATGTTTTTAATAGGAGATGATCAAGCTAAAAAATTTCATTTATGGAAACAAGCGGATGAATTATTGAATTTAGTCGAATTTTATGTATTTTCTAGAGAAGAAAATGTGGAGATTCCTAAAAATTTAAACCGTGTTCATATGGAATTAATTGATGTTTCAAGTACAGAAATTCGTGCAGGTAAAAAACATTGGCTACTACCAAAAAGTGTTCAACATTATATTGGAGAACATTATCTATATTTAGAACAGGCTATGCCTACTTATATGAGTGCGAAAAGATATATGCATTCTAAATCGGTAGCAAAATTGTGTGTTGAACTTGCAAGAGCACATAATTTGGATGAAAATATAGCTTGGTGCATGGGAATGACACATGATGTATGTAAGCAATTGCCAGAAGAAAAAGCAAAAATATGGATGTTACATCATATGCCAAAACATATTAATGAAGCAAGTGCTATATGGCATGGGTATATTGGGGCAGATTACGTTAAAAGAGGCTTTCATATTAATAATAAAGATGTGATATCTAGCATTTATCATCATGTTCTTGGTGATGGAAATTCACCATATAATATTATTTTATATGTTGCGGATAAATTAGATCCAAGTAGAGGATATGATTCTAGTGAACAAATAGAATTATGTAAAAAAAGTTTATCACTTGGATTTCAAAGAGTAAAGAAAGAGCAAGAAGAATATTTACGAAATGAAGGAGTTATTTAATGGAAGAATTATTAAAAGTTGTGCAAAAAGCAATTGATGAAAAAAAAGCAGAGGATCCTATTTTATATGAATTTAGTTCTTTAAATCCATTTATTGATTATGTAATTGTATGTAGTGCTGCAAGTTTGCGCCAAGTATATGCAATTGCAGACAATGTTGCAGATCGTGCGCAAGAACATGGTTATAAGATTCGTTCTATTGAAGGAGATAGAGATTCAAGCTGGGTTTTAGTTGACTTAGATCATATCGTTGTTCATGTATTTCAAAATGAAGAGCGAGATCATTTTCAATTAGAACGATTATACGCGGATTTACCTAAAAAGGATTTCACATTATGATGTATGAAACGTTAGCACATTTTTACGATGCTCTTGTAAAAGATGATGAGGCCACAAAATTATGGGTATCTTTGATTGAACAAAACATAGAAGGTAAAGATATACTTGAATTGGCATGTGGAAGCGGGGAAATTACAATTGCGTTAGCAAATGATGGTTATCATGTCACAGGAACTGATTTATCAGAAGATATGCTTGAAGAAGCAAAAAAGAAACATGGTAGTGATAAAATCATATGGAAAGAAATGGATATGTGTGACATAACTGTTGATCAAACTTTTGATGGAATTTTGTGTCTATGCGATTCATTTAATTATTTATTACATAAAGAACAGGTTACTTCAATGTTTCAACAAGTAAAGGAGCATTTAAAAGTTGGTGGAACGTTTATTATGGATATGCATTCTTTAGATCGTCTAGACGAATTTAGTGAAGAATATAATGAGGCTGGTGAAATTGATCAACATGAATATCAGTGGACAATTCAAACAGTTGACGATTCGATTTATCAAAATTTTGCTTTCTATGATGAAGAAGGAAGAATTACGCTTGAACAGCATATTCAAAAAGTTTATGATCCATTATGGGTAAAAGAGATACTTTTGCAGATGGGATTTGATGTAAAAATTTATACAGATTTTAATCAACAAGGTATCTGTGAAGGAGAAAAAATATTTTATATATGTAAATTAGTAGGAGGAAAGAAATGATTGGAATTATCGTAGCCATGGATTCTGAGTGGAATGCAATAGTTGAAATTATGGATCAAGTAGAAAATATTCAAATTTCAGGTATTTCTATGGCAAAAGGAAAGTTGAATAATAAAAATGTGATTATAATGAAAAGCGGTGTAGGAAAAGGAAATGCTGCGATGTCAATGACAATTTTATTTGAAAACTTTGTAATAGATAAAGTCATCAATATAGGTACTGCTGGAGGTCTAAAACCTGAACAAAAAGTTTTAGATGCGGTTGTTTCTACAAAAGTTGTACAGCATGATTTTGATACCAGCGCAATTGATGGCGTTGATGGTATTGGTTTATATTATGAAGCTGATCAAGAGTTAGTTATTAAGATTAAACAGGTATTAGAAAATATGGATGTAAGGGTATTTAATGGATTAATTGCAAGTGGCGATCAATTTATTGCAGAAGATGATAAAAGAATGCGATTAGAACATTTATTTCCAGATGCGATTTGTGCAGAAATGGAAGCAGGAGCAATTGGGCAAGTTTGTTCTCATTATCATGTTCCATTTGTTGTATTGCGCTCTTTGTCTGATGTTGCATGTAATCAAGATTCACATATTGATTTTTCTGTCTATGTTACTCATGCAGCTGCAAGAAGTGCAAAATTATGTAAAGAATTAATGAAAGTGTTATAATATAAGTGGAGAACTCCACTTTTTTTATTTTTTTTGCAAAGACAAAAGAAATAAAATCATGTATAATAGGTACTGTTAGGAGAAAGAATATGAAGATAAATGGAAAATCATTAATATTATCATTTTGTTTAATCTTTATATTAATTTTTGTTGTATATATAAATATTGGAATATGTATTAGCGGTCCAATACGGAAATATGAAGATAAAATAAATATGCAGATAAAAAATATAAATAAGCACTATAAGAATATTAAAAATATACGTAGAGATGTATTTCATTATATTATTTATATTGGAGAAAATAAGGATTATTATTACTGGTTTAATGAAAAAGGAAATATTGTTGATAAAAAAGAAAAGTCTACATATAATGAGACAAAGGTAAATGAAATAATAAAAGAAAATTATGATGGAAGTGATATAAAAATTCAATTAGGATATGGATATCATAAACCAGTTTATAAAATTGAATGTAGTAAAGGAAAAATTTTATTAGATTATGATACATTAGAAGAAATTTATTATTTGAAAAAAGGAGAATAATAATGGATTGGTGGAAAGAAAAATTTATAAATCGCCGTGATTATATGTTAGATCATTTAGATGATTTGACAATGACAAGTGAAGAAACATTGTTAGTAATGTTGATTGATTTTTTCAATCAATATCAAATACCAGTAACACACAGCTTATTAGCAAGTAAAATGAAAAAAAACAACGAAGAAATCGATGAACTATTATCAAATTTAAGCGCGAAAGGATATGTTGAAATTACTTTTCATGATGGTAAAATAATTTTTGAAATAGATGGTGTTTTTAAAGGAGAAAAAGATAAAGCAATATCATTTAATGATTCATTGTTTGATTTGTTTGAAAGTGAATTTGGAAGGCCATTATCTCAAATGGAATTTCAAAGATTAGCTGAATGGTTAAATATATATGATCAGAAAATGATTGGATACGCTTTGCGAGAGGCATTAACTTATGAACATTTAAGCTTTGATTATATTGAACGAATTTTGATTGAATGGAAAAAAAGAGGGCTAACATCTGATGAATATGAGGAAGGAAAACGATAATGACAACAGATGAGATACTAGATATACTAGAAGAATACTTTCCTAATGCACATTGTGAATTAGAACATAAAAATGCGTTTGAATTACTAGTTGCTGTAGTGTTATCAGCGCAGACGACGGATGCGGCAGTAAATAAGGTAACACCTGCATTGTTTGATACATTTCCTACACCAGAAGTGTTAGCCAATGCAGAATTAAAAGATATCGAAGATAAAATTAGAAGAATTGGATTATATAGAAATAAGGCAAAATCGATTAAAAATTTAAGTATATCATTAGTTAAAAAATTTGATGGAGTAGTTCCAAATAGTATGGCTGATTTGACATCTCTTGCAGGTGTTGGAAGAAAAACAGCGAATGTAGTTAGAAGTGTTTGTTTTAATATACCATCTATTGCTGTAGATACGCATGTCGAACGTATTTCTAAACGTTTAGGGCTTGCAAAGGTATATGATAATGTAGAAGTAGTTGAACAGAAACTAAAGCGTAAGATTAAGCGAGAAAGATGGAATAGAGCGCATCATTTGTTTATTTTCTTCGGAAGATATCAATGTACAGCTCGAAATCCGCATTGCTCGGAATGTCCTTTTGCTAGTTTTTGTAAAAAGGATAAATTAGATTTATTTCGTAATAATAATCAAAAGGGTTTTAAGTGATCCAAAGTGAACTCTTTCTGAGTTGGATAAACAACGAATGAGGTTCACTTTTTGTTATAACTAAGCTACCAGAGAACAGAAAATAGAAATATAGGGTAAACATAAAGAAGGAAAAAGTTACAACTCATAAGTTAAAGAATATGAAATCAGTATTTGTGGAGTGAGTATTTGATTCAATTAATGGATTCACATCACAATGTAATCGAGGAAGATAAACCCAATCTAATCTGATCATGAATTATGAAAAGAAAAAGGAATGATTCAATCAATGTCATTTAAGGGTAATTATTTTGATAATTTATCAATATTAAATTCATGTTTGTTAAATATATTTAATAGAATAATTGATAACTAACTATAATAAAAATAAAAACCTATAAAAAATATTCGATTTTGAATATCTTTTATAGGTTTTATTTATAGTAGGTAATGATAATATTAATCTGTATCTTCGGATGGGTTTATTGGGTGTGATTTGCATTCCTCAACAGCTTTATTAATAGCTGCTATTGCTTGATCAATTTCACTTTGGATGATTTTATCTTTTGTTAGTAATTCATTAGCTGCATTAACAGCATCATATAATTTTTTTACATATTCTGGATTATATTTTGAAGGTTCCCAATAAGGTTGTGATAATTCGATTGCTGAATATAATGCAGATGTATCTACTTTTGGTTCAGCTTTTTTCAAATTATTAATAGCATTATTAAACTTATCTTTTATTTTATTAAAATCGGCATCTGAAATATTTTCTTCTTTTAATAATTTATTAGCTTCTTCTATTACAGATTGTAATGTATTCCAAGTTTCTGATGTATAATCATCTTTTTTATATGAATTTATAGAACTAAGTAATTTTTTTAAGTCATTAGAAGCAAATGTTGCATTTTCTACGGTTTCAGGATTATTTTTATGAGCATTTGCTAAATCAGATGTTTTAATTAATCCACCTCCATATGAACTTATACCACCAGGATTAGGAATTACTTGTGCATTTCCACTTAATGGATCTAGTAAATAACGATTAATTTTACCACATAAATTCATATTTAATACAGATAAAGATATATATGAATATCCAGGTACTAATCCATCAAAACCATACCACGAACAAACGGTATGATCCTTAGTAAAGTTAACCATCCACTCATCTTTCATGTTACCGCCTGCTTGTCTAATTAAGTTTTCATCGCTCCAGTCGGTTGTTCCTGTTTTACCATATACAGGATAAGACGCACCTGAAAATGCTGAACTCAACATATTATAAGCACTATATTTACCTGTTACTGATTTTTTTAATAAGTCTGCTGTCATATATGCAGCTTGTGGTGACATTGCTTTAGTTTTCTTAGGATGATGTGTATATGTGGAACTTTTATCTTTGTATTCGATTTTATTAATCATATAGGGTTCAGTATATACTCCATTATTTGCAAAGGCAGAATATGCTGCTGCGACTTGAGTAGGTGTAGCGACAAAATCTCCACCACCAATTGCATAAAGCAAATCAAAGTTTTCAGCAACACTTGTATCAAATCCAAGTTTTTTCATATAATCAACCATAAATTGATTACCTACTTTATTTACTAATAATTCAGTTGTTTCAAATGCTGGGATATTATAAGATTGAGCGATTGCACGTTCTAGAGGAATTTTTCCATGATATTTCATATCATAGTTTGTTTTTACATCCCCATATACTTTGTAGGGCCTATCATCCATAATTCTTGAAGTTGCCCATCCTAGGTTATCAAATGCAGGTGCATAGGCAATAAATGGTTTAGATGTTGAACCTATTTGGTGTGTATTAATCATTGCGCGGTCTTGATACGGTTTATTTGTAGCATCGTTAAATCCAGCACCGATTGCTATAATTGCTCCTGTTTTATTGTCTATAACACTAGTGGCAATTTGTAGATAAGGGTTATCAGGAAATTCGAATACTTTTTTACTTTCAATATCAGTAATTCGTTCTTGTGTACCACGATCTAGAGATGTATAAATCTTCATAGGTACATTTGCCGGGTTATCGCCTGTAACTTTCGCAGCTTCACGAAGGACAGCTTGAGCATAAGCTAAATATGGATTATCATCAGTGCTACTTTCTCCAATAACTTGAAATGCTAATTTGGTAGATTTAGCTAAATTGTATTCTTTTTTTGAAATATAGCCATGGTTTAACATTTGTGCTAAAGTTTCATTACGTCGCTCCATTGCGTATTTATAAAAGTTTTCATTCTTTTCTTTATTATATCCAAAATATGGATTGTAATAATAAGGAGCATTTACAACACCTGCTAAAAATGCACTTTCACTTAAATTTAGCTCTTCAACGTTTTTTCCAAAATAATATTGAGATCCTTTTTGAATTCCTCTAGCACTTGAACCAAAATTAATTTTATTTAAATAGTTAATAAAAATATCTTTTTTACTCATTTTTGAATCGAGTCGCAAACTTAAATAAATTTCTTGTATTTTCAATTCAATTTTTTCTAGTGCAGAGATTTGATGGCCATTTTCAGCTGCTAATTCTTCTTTATCTTTGATGATAAAGTTATCAATTGCTTGCATAGTTAATGTCGAACCACCTTGTCCAAGAGTTTTTGTTTTTAAATTATGGATTGCACTTGAAATGAATCGAGGTAAATCAAATCCATTATGGGAGAAAAAACGTGAATCTTCAATAGCTAAAAAAGCATCGATTGTCACTTGAGGTAATTGATCGTAAGTAACAATTTCTCTTTGCTCAGCGCCGTATTCATAAAATTTTTTTCCATCTTTATCATACAATGTTGTAGGTTCGACGTTTTGAATCTTATCTTCAGGATTTCGGTCAGACTTACTTAATTTGCCAATCACATGTCCTAACATAAAAAATCCTGTAATACCAGTTAATAGTACGAAACATAAAAAAATGATAATTATTTTATTTAATATAGGTCTAGATTTATTATTATTTTTTTTCATTTGGGTATTCCTCCTTAAAATATAATGAGTCAACATTATCTAAATAATAGAGTTTAGGGGTGAGTCCATTACGAATGAATGAGCCGTGATTTTTTACTTCGTTGTATGAAATCGACTTTTTTGTTCCGTTTTCGTATAAATTAATTAAAAATTTTGCATCTAATAGATAAGTTTCGTTGTAATGTGAAAAGCGAATAATGAAAAAACCAATTCCTCCATGAAACAAAACCTTTTTCAAATGTTCTATTTGGTGAAGATGAATACTGCTGAACGGGAATGAAGTTTTAGAACGAGTTTCTTTTGCTTCAAAATCTATTGGCTTTCCTCTATATATACCGTTATAATCTGTTGTACTTGGTGTTTTATAATAGGCTTCTGTAATTTTTGCTGCATTTCTAGCGGGGTAATCAACTTTTACCACTTGAATAGGTGTTGGTTTTTTATGTATCAAAGCACGATTAGAAGCACGATAATAAGCATTACTATCGTTTAAATCATCTTCTAGTGACATACCTCTACTTGTATGATTATCAAATGAAACACTACTATGTAAATTTTTTTTATTAGGGTATCCAATCATTTCATCACCTTTACACATTATATCATAAGGTTGTATGTAATGCGATAAACAACTAATATAAAATGTATAAAATTAATAAAAAATTTATTATTTATGGGATGAAATTACTTATATCATTGAAAAAATGACGGAAATATAGAGTGAAAAATAAAATTTATCTTGCATTTTGTTATTTTTTTTGAGAAACTATAAGAGGTAGGTGAATGCAATGGATAAAAGATTTAAACTGAGCGTTGAAGATGTTTTAAATAAGCAATTTAATATTGATTTTAAAGGATATTCCTCTCGTGAGGTAGATGAATTTTTAGACTTAGTTATTAGTGATTATCAAGAATATGATAAAATCATTAATGATTTAGGCAATCATCTGCAAGAATATGAACGTCAAATTACATCAATGAGAGCAAAGCTTGTTGAACTTGAAGGAAAACAAGATTTAGAATGTGAAAAAAAAGAACTTATTGGAGATAATATTGATATTTTAAAACGATTGACTCGATTAGAAAATGAGGTCTTTCGGAAAGAAAAATAAATAAAGTGATATTGCGGCAGTCGCTAGTGAATACTAGAGGAAAGTCCATGCTCGCACAATCTGAGATGATTGTAGTGTTTGTGCTGGATGAAAAAATAAATCCAGGCAGTGAATTCTGACGGCTGAAGAATATACCTAAGGGAAACTATGGTTGACTTCTTTAAAAGTGCCACAGTGACGATGTTTTATGGAAACATAAAAAGTGGAACGGGTAAACCCCACAAGCGAGAAACCCAAATTTGGTAGGGGAGCTTGTTGAAGATAAAATGAAATTATTCAACGAGGTATTTTTATTAAATACAGATAAATGGCTGCCACTTTGAAAAAAGTACAGAACATGGCTTATGCGATAGAACTTTAAAGCAGAAGAAATTCTGCTTTTTTTTATTGTAAAATTAATACCACGTACTATGTGTGTGGTAATAGATCTTTTGGTGATAAAAAAACAAACCTCCTTTTTGTTATAATGAAAATGGCCAGGCAGCCGTAAATAACAAAAGGAGGTTTGTCATATGAATGACATGAATAGTTTATCACATACAAGCTATAGATGTTAATATCACATTATTATCATAC
>JARHZK010000195.1 GCA_029258245.1 Longicatena sp.
GCATATGTCCAAGAATCAGCACCATCTTTATTTATACGATAATTTAATGCATCAATTGCTCTTTCTTCTTGTTTATTTCTTCCTAAATTCCATGCATATAAATCAATTACATCCTTTGAATCCCTATTACGCTTTAAATAAAATTCACAAGCAGTAATTGCATGTTCATACTCATGTAAATCTGTATAACATCGTGCAAAATGATACATTAACCATAAATCATCATTATTCTCCCTATAAGCTCTTTTTAAATAGAATAGTTTTTTATTCCAGTCTTGTTGTTTATGAGCTATCCAGATCATTTCTTGGAAAATCCAGTCGTGTTCTTTTTCGATTAAAAGCGCCTTTTCATAATATGACAAAGCTTTATTGTAATGCACATTTGCTTTCTCCTCTTGCTGTAACGCTTGATAAACATCTCCCATAAGTGCATGCAAAGTAGTATCATCTTTACCTAATCTTTCTGCATTTTCTAAATGTGCTAAAGATTGATCAGGTTTTTTTATTTCCATATACGCATTACCAAGTTGAAATTGCTTCCATATTTCATCTTCAGAATCTTCTATTTTATTCAAATATTTAATTTCATTTATATAATCTTTTTCTTGATGATAATAATTCACTAAATCAATACAAGCTTCTGTATTGGGTTCAGTATAATAACTTTTTAATAAATATTCCAGAGCAATATCTTTTTTTCCTATCATATAATAAATATCTGCTAATTCTGATAAAATCCATGGATTAGTTGAATCATCCATTAACGCATCCTCTAAAATATAAATTGCTTCATTTAATTGATTTAGTTGTTTTAAACACCAACCAAGTTCCCCATAAATCCATTTTTCATTAAATCCATATTCTAAAGATTTTTTTAAATAAACAATTCCATCCTCATATTTATTTAATCGATCATAGCAAAATCCTAATTGAGCATACATCCATCCTTCGTCATTAAATAAATGTATACCTTTTAATAGATAAAACTCAGCTTCTCTATACCGTTCCATATGATTTAATATCCATCCCATATTTCCGTAATAAAAAGAATCTTCATTTGCATATATACTATTTTCTTCTAATATTATTCTTGCATCATCAAATTTATTATCTTCAATTAAATTTATAAATTTATCTTTATAATTCATATCCTCACACCATTTCTATCATCTTATTATAACCCAATTATAAATTAAAGAAAAGCAATCCATTCACGGATTGCTTAAATGTTAATTTGTAATATAATTCCACTACATAATGCTATTACAAAGACAATAGTTAAAATACGTAATATATCTTTTTTATTATCATACATTTTGAATAAGACTAACAACCCAAGACCAGCACTTGTTATTAATCCGGAAGTTAAAGCACCAAAGCTCACTACACCATCCACATATAATTGAGATAAAATAACGCTAGCAGCACAATTAGGAATGAAGCCAACAATTGCCGCATATAAAGGTTGAAGAAAACTACCAGCTCCTAAAAAAGAACTCAGTGTATTTTCACCAAAAATATGAATTAAATATGTAATTGCAAAATTAGCAATGCAGATAAAGATAAATATCTTAACTGTGTGATAAATTGCAATACGAATAATAGAATGAGAATTATTTTGCTCCTCCATACAATGTTCATGAATATTATGCATAGGATGTTGTTCTTGAAGATGATGTTTTTTTATTAATAAATCAACAATATAACCAGATATACAACCAATTATGAATTTAAAAAAAACAATTTTAAATAATACATCTGCTTGATCAGGCTGAGAAAATAAAATTGGGATAGCTTCATCACTTGTAGATACAAATACTGAAATTAATGTACCCAAAGTAATCGTACCATTTAAATATAATCCACTTGCAATAACTGAAAAACCACATTGTGGAATAATACCAAGCAATGCTCCAATTAGCGGTCCAAAATATTTTGCCTCTTTCAGCATAATTTCCATTCGATTACTTTTTTTATGCTCTAGAAATTCCATAAAAATATATGTTAAAAATAAAAAAGGTAGCATTACAATAGAATCATGTAAACTATGAATTAAAATATGCATAAATATCAACTCCTTTTTATAATAAATATTTAACATAAATTAAAAGTACAACTATTAACCAATGATTAATACCTGTACTTTTATACTTTGTTGTATTAATTATTCACTAACATTAGCACTTTGAAGAACAATTTGACTCGCTTTAAAACGATTATTATCATTCTTTAAGCCATCTTTATTTACATGATTTAAAACTTCATTCTTATCCATTTGATATTGTTGGGCAATCATATCAATTTGTTGATCAATTTCTTCATCAGTTGTAGATAAAGATTCAATTTTTGCAATTTCATCAATAACTGCTTTAAATTTCGCCTGCTGTGTAGCTGCAGGTTGTAATTGTTCTTGTAATGATTCCATTGTAAATCCAGTAAATTGTAAATATTGTTCTAATCCCATACCTTGACGTGCTAACTCATTACGCATTTGATTGATATGTTCATCTAAAGCAATTTTAACATCTTCATCATTTACTTCAACTTCACATTCAGTTAATAATTTATCAAATACTGCATTTTGAACATTCATTTGATATTTTTGATCATGCTGTGATTGTACAAAATTTTTCATTTGAATATGCAATTCATCTACAGTCGTAATATTAGGCATTTGTAATGATGCAACAAATTCATCATTTAATTCAGCATCTTTTTTCGTTTCAATTTTATGAAGAGTAACTTTAAAAACTACATCCTTCCCAGCTAAATCTTTCATTCCATAATTTTCTGGAAATGTTAAATCTAAATCTCTCGTTTCTCCTTTTTTCATTCCAATCATCTTATCTTCAAATCCAGGAATAAATTGACCTGATCCTATTTCTAACTTATGACCATCTGCTTTACCACCATCAAATGGGACACCATCTTTAAATCCCTCAAAATCAATAGTAGTAACATCACCGTTTTCAACTTCTCCATCTTTTTCAATATATAATGGATTTTGAGCAACAAGTGCTTCAATCTGTGCTTTAACTTCTTCATCAGTAGCTAAATCTTTTTTTACATTTACTTGAATATTCTTATATTGTCCTAATTTAATAATTTTACTCATAAAAAATCCTTCCTAATCATATTTAATAGCTAAATAAAAACTACCATTTAATAATAACGTATAATTAAAAAATAAGCAACTAAAATCAATAAAAAAAACCTGCCCAACTGAGCAGGTAAGAAACCCGGCAACGTGCTATCTTCACTAGGGCGCGCCTAGATATTGTCGCCGCTGAAGTGCTTAACTTCTGTGTTCGGAATGAGAACAGGTGTGTCCA
>JARHZK010000200.1 GCA_029258245.1 Longicatena sp.
ATATGAATTGATAAAGAATTATATTGTTTCCATAAAAAAGATAAATTTGTATGGAATATCATGTTGATATTGATATTTTTGGTAAAATAAAGTATACTAAATTGAACACTATTTAAAATAAATAAACAATCAAATGGTAACAAGAAGTTACAAATATAGCTTATATGAAGCAAGAAATGATAGTGTAAAACCTGTTCGTTATGAATGATTAATGTGTATGTTGAAAGGGGCGGTTTTATGAATAGCGAAAAATTATTTGATACTGTAGTTGCACATGCAAAAAACAGTGGATTTGTATATCAAGGTAGTGAAATTTATGGCGGATTAGCAAATACTTGGGATTTTGGTCCATTAGGTGTTGAATTAAAAGAAAACATTAAAAAAGCATGGTGGCGTCGTTTTATCCAAGAATCTCCATATAATGTAGGTATTCAATCTGCAATTTTAATGAATCCTAATGTATGGGTTGCAAGTGGACATGTTGGAGGGTTTTCTGATCCGTTAATGGATTGTAAAGAATGTAAAGCTCGTTTCCGTGCAGATCAATTAATTGAAGAAGCAAGTAATGGTGAAGTTAGTGTTGAAGGTTGGAGCAATGAAGCAATGATGGATTATATTAAAGAACATGAAATTGTTTGTCCAAAGTGCGGAAAACATAATTTTACGGATATTCGTCAATTTAATTTAATGTTCAAAACATTCCAAGGTATTTTAGAAGATAGTAAAAATGCTATATATTTACGTCCTGAAACAGCACAAGGTATGTTTGTAAACTTTAAAAATGTACAAAGAACGATGAGAAAAAAATTGCCTTTTGGAATTGGGCAAATTGGTAAAAGTTTCCGTAATGAAATTACACCAGGAAACTTCATTTTCCGTACCCGTGAATTTGAACAAATGGAATTAGAATTCTTCTGTCAACCAGGAACAGATCTTGAATGGTATAATTATTATAAAGAAAATTGTATGAAGTTTTTGACAGATTTAGGAGTTCATCCAGATCATTTGCGATTCCGTGACCATACACCTGAAGAATTAGCATTTTATAGTAAAGGTACATGTGATATTGAATATAATTTTCACTCACAAATTGGATGGGGTGAAGTATGGGGTATTGCAGATCGTACAGATTATGATTTAAAACAGCATCAAGAAGCTAGTAAAAAATCATTAGAATATCTTGACCCAACGACAAATGAAAAATATATTCCATATTGTGTAGAACCATCGGTTGGAGTAGAACGATTGTTTTTAGCATTTATGTGTGATGCATATGATGAAGAAGAGTTAGAAAATGATACAAGAACTGTATTGCATCTTCATCCATTCCTAGCACCTATTAAAGCATGTATTACTCCTTTATCAAAGAAATTAAGTGAAAAAGGACTAGAAGTATTCCAAATGTTAGCTCCATATGCAAATTGTGAATTCGATGATGCTGGAAGTATTGGTAAACGATATCGTCGTCAAGATGCAATTGGCACTCCATTCTGTATTACAGTTGATTTTGAAACTGAAAACGATAACTGTGTTACTGTTCGTGAACGTGATACAATGCAACAAGAACGTGTAAATTTGAATGATTTAGTTGCGTATATAGAAGAACGTATCAAATTATAATATTGTTAGGATGGTAAAGAGAAGAAATGGCACGTTTAAGTGAAGAAGAAATCAATCAAATTCGTGCAAAAGCAGATATTGTGGATATCATTGGTCATTATTTGCCTTTGACAAGAAAAGGAAAAAATTATGTAGCCCAATGTCCTTTCCACGATGATCATGATCCTTCTATGTCAATTAATGTAGATAAACAAATTTTTAAATGTTTTGTATGTCAAACAGGAGGAAATGTATTTGGATTTGTTCAGAAATATGAAAAGATTTCTTTTATAGAAGCTGTTTATAAAGTTGCTGAATTAACAGGAATACATATCGATCACTCGCTTGCTTTACCAACAAAAAAAATAAATCCTGCTTTTGCAAAGCTGTATAAAGCGAACAAAGAAACTATTGAATATACACATTATCAATTAGATACTTTAGATGCAAAAAACATTAAAGAATATTTATATAAACGAAATATTACAGATGATATTATTTCTAAATATGAAATTGGATACAACCCTGATCAAGATGCTTTGTATCGATTTCTAAAGGCTAAAAAGATACCTGAGGAAGACATCTTGAATGCAGGATTATGCCGATTAACTTCAATCGGCATAAAAGATGTTTTTTCAAATCGTGTTATGATTCCAATTCATGACTCACATGGTAATCCAGTTGGATTTACTGCACGTCGAATACTTGAGAACGATGATGCAAAATATATTAATACGACTGAAACAGACGTCTATAAAAAAGGAAATTTGATTTTTAATTATCATCGAGTAAAGGATATTGCCCGTCACGAAAAAAAAGTATATCTTGTAGAGGGTGCTATGGATGTGTTAGCTTTTGAAAAAATAGGGATATCCAATGTTATAGCAACTCTTGGTACTGCAATAACAAAAGAACAATTTCACTTATTAAAGTCATTACATGTTCCAATTGTCTTATGCTATGATGGAGATAAGGCTGGTCGTAATGCTACTTATAAATTTGGGCAAATTGCAGTAAAAGAAAAATTACCATTTGAAATTGTAGAAAATCATTATGGACTTGATCCTGATGAAATCATTGATACTTATGGGAAAGATGAATTAAAAGCAATTTCAAACAAAACAATTTCGTGGATAGATTTTTTATTTGAATTTTTATTAACACGATATAATTTAGATAATTATTCTCAAAAGAAAGATTTTGCAATTGAAATGGCTGATGCAATATCATCACTTAGCGACGATTTTGAAAAAGATAGTTATTATATTCGTTTGCGAGAGTTGACTGATTTTGATATGAAATTGCAAGAAAATCATAATGCTCCAATAAAAAAACAAGCAAAAAAAGAATCAAATTATAAATCAGCAAAGATTATATATCCAAAAAGTGGAAGAATCCATTCGGAGTATGAAATATTATCACAAATGCTAAATGGAGTGGTTGCATGTAATTATTACAAACAAGAACTTGGATTTTTAAAAGATGATGATTGTAATAAATTAGCAATTTACATTATTGACTTTTATCGTTCTCATACATTTCTGAATGTGGCAGACTTATTGGATACGATAGCTGAAGAAAATGTTAAAAATTTATTACTAGATATTGCAAATTGGGAATTATCTAGAAATGAAATAAATATGGATGCATTAAAAGAAGCTGTTGCAAAAGCGAAAGAATGTTTTTTAGAAGATCAAATACAAATGATTAATCAAAAGATTAGACATTTATCGGATCCGCTCGAAAAAGCTAGCCTTGCTATAGAAAAAAATAAATTGATAAAACAGCGAGGAGAAATACTTTGTAAAGAAAGGAAGTAGCGATATGAAAAAAACAAAAAAAGTAGTATTACAAGAATACAAAACTTTGGATGAAATCAAAGCAGAATTCTTAAATGAATATAAGAAAAATCAAGTTTTATACCAAAAAGATATTATGGAAGCTGTTGAACATTTAGATATGAACGATACAGATTTTGATGATCTATTTCAATGGTTTTCTGATAATGGGATTGATGTAAAAGACGAAGATGACGACGAACTTATGGATGATGTAATGGCGGATGATAGCGATGATATTGATTTTCTAGACGAGGAAGATGATGATGATAATTCATTAGCGCATGAAATCGAAAATTTAGAGCAATCATTTGCAAATTCTTCTCATGCAAAAATTAATGATCCCGTCAAAATGTATTTGAAGGAAATAGGACGAGTTGAATTGCTTGATCCGAAAGAAGAACCAGAAATTGCAAGACGTATCCAAAATGGTGATGAAGAAGCTAAGAAAAAATTGATTTCAGCCAATTTACGTTTAGTTGTATCTATTGCAAAAAAATATGTTGGACGAGGAATGTTATTTTTAGATTTGATTCAAGAAGGGAATATGGGTTTAGTTAAAGCAGTAGAAAAATTTGATTATACAAAAGGATTTAAATTTTCTACATATGCAACGTGGTGGATTCGACAAGCGATTACGCGTGCTATTGCTGATCAAGCTAGAACTATTCGTATTCCAGTACATATGGTGGAAACAATTAACAAATTAACTCGTATTCAGCGTCAATTGGTACAAGACTTAGGGAGAGATCCAACTGCTGAAGAAATTGCTGAAAAAATGGAAAATATTTCTCCTGAAAAAGTCCGGGAAATTCAAAAAATCGCTTTAGAGCCTGTTTCTTTAGAAACTCCAATTGGGGAGGAAGATGATTCTCATCTTGGCGATTTTATTGAAGATAAAGAAGCATTATCACCTGATGAATATGCTAATAATCAGTTATTGAAAGATGAAATTAATACTGTTTTACAAGGACTTACAGAACGTGAAGAAAAAGTATTACGTCTACGTTTTGGTTTGTATGATGGTAGAACAAGAACGCTTGAAGAAGTTGGTAAAGAATTTAATGTCACTCGTGAACGTATCCGTCAAATTGAGGCAAAAGCTTTACGTAAATTAAAACATCCTACTCGTTCAAAACGTTTAAAAGATTTTGTCGATAAACCTTAATATGAAATTAAGTAAAAGATTAAGGGCTATTTACGATATGGTAAATAGCCCTTGCGTTTTAGCAGATATTGGATGCGATCATGCTTTACTGCCAATTGCATTGGTTAAAAATAGAAAATGTAATAAAGCATATGCTTGCGATGTGAATCAAGGTCCACTTGAACGAGGGAAAAAAGCAATACAGAATGAAAATTTAGATGCAAAAATAAAAACTATTTTAACAAATGGACTACATAATATTCCAAATGATATTACCTGTATTACAATTGCTGGAATGGGATATGATACAATGGTTTCTATTCTAGAAAATGATTTAGATAAAGCTTATAATTGTAAACAACTTGTATTACAATCAAATAATCATATATATGAATTAAGAAAATGGTTGTGTAATCATGATTTTACAATCGATTCTGAAGATTTAGTTTATGAACAACATTTTTATCATATTCTGTCAGTTCATCATGAAAAATGTAATTTAACAGAAGAAGAATTATATTTTGGTGTAGAACTATCTACTCATCCATTATGTAAAAAATACTGGGAATATATCTTAAATAAGAAAAAGAATATTTTAAATCAATTAAGCTCACAACACGAACAGTATCAAGCTATTCATCAAGAAATAACTAATATAGAGTTCTATTTGAAAAATCGAGTTATATAAAAAGTTGGGTACGTTATCCAACTTTTTATATTAAAATTTTATGTATATCGATGATTGGTTTTTCTTTGTTAGGAGAGTACTTACTTAAATATTCAATTACTAAATTTGTTAGATATGTAGGAGTTGATGCTCCTGATGTAACAGCAACACACTTTGCATCTTTTAATTGATCATTAGAAATATCAAGTACATCGTCAATTAAATAAACTTTTTGAATCCCTTTTTCTTTTGCTATTTGAGCAAGACGGTTTGAATTATTTGAATGTTTGTCACCAACCACATAAAGAACATCAACTTGTCTTGTATCTAGATTTGCAATTGCTTGTTGTCGAATACGGGTTGCATTACAAATTTCTTCACTAAACATTGCTGATGGATAAAGTTCTTTAATATGTTTAAAAATTGTATCAATATCAAATATTGACATCGTTGTTTGATTTGTAACAAAAATCAATTTAGAAGATAATGAAAGTAAATCGACATCTGTCACTTTTGTAATTAAATGTACATGGTTGCTAAGTGATGTAATTGCTTCAGCCTCGGGATGATGTTCTTTACCAATATATAATATCTCATAATTTTTATCTAACATTTCTATTACTAATTCCTGTGTTTTTACTACATCTGGACAACTTGCATCAATGCTAATGAATCCTCGCTCAGTAGCTTTTTTCTTTACATCAGGAGAAACGCCATGTGCAGTAAAAATCACAACACTTCCGGAAGGAATTGAATCAAGCAACTCCATCCGAGTTTTTGATTTATCGTCTATTGTATGAATATTTAATTCTTTTAATGCTTGCATGACGAATTGATTGTGAACAAGCATTCCTAAAATATAGATATCTTTACCAGGGTATTGCTGCGCAGTTTCCTTGGCAAGGCGAATTGCTCTTGTAACTCCTTTGCAATATCCTCTTGGGGTAACTTTAATAATTTCCATAGATATAACCTCCATTCATATTATATATGTTTTATCAAAAGAAAGATAGGAATTTCCACATTTTTTAGGTATAATAAAAAAGAAGTAAAGTTTTTATTTACATAGAAAAAGATTTATGTATAATAAAATAGCTACTACAAGAATGGAGGAGCCTTATGAGTAAATATAGAGATTATATGTTTCGTGAAAACACGAAAAAATTTATAGAATTAGAGCATTTCATTGAGCCTACGCCAATTCAAAAAGCAGTTATTCCAATGGCATGTAAAGGAAAAGATATTATTGGTATATCTGCAACTGGTACTGGTAAGACACATGCTTTTTTGATTCCAATTATGGAAAAAGTAGACAGTTCAAAAAACTATATTCAAGCTGTTATTACTGCACCTACACGAGAACTTGCATTACAAATTTATAATCGATGTGAAAAAATGAGTATTGCAGATTCAAATTTAAGAATTCGTCTAATTACTGGTGGAATCGAAAAGACACGTATGATTGATCAGTTAAAAGTACAACCACATATTGTTGTTGGAACACCTGGTCGTATTAAAGATTTATTTTTAAATGAACAAGCACTACGCGTAGATACAGCAGATATAATGGTTGTTGATGAGGCAGATATGACATTAGAATTTGGTTTTTTAGAAGACGTTGATGCTATTGCTGGGAAAATGCGTAAAGATTTACAAATGATGAGTTTTTCTGCAACTATTCCTCATGAATTACGTTTATTTTTGAAAAAATATATGAGTCACCCTCAAACAATTCAAATTGAAAATGCAAATAATTTTCATCCTAAAATTGAACATATTCTTGTTCCAATTCAACATAAAACTTATGCAGAAAAAGTATTAGAAATTTTACCTACATTCAAACCATATGTTTGTCTAATTTTTGCAAATACACGTGGAGATGCTGCAACCGTTGCTTCAATGATGCGTAACGAAGGTTATGGAGTTATTGAATTACATGGAGATTTAACACCAAGAGAACGTACAAAGGCTATGAAAGAATTAGCTAATATTCAAAAGTCATATGTAGTAGCAACAGATATCGCAGCTCGTGGAATTGACATTGAAGGTATTTCGCATGTTATTTCAATGGGATTTCCAAAAGATTTAGATTATTATATTCACCGCAGTGGCCGTACAGGACGTGCAGGTCATGAAGGTATTTGCTATGCATTATATGATAAAAAAGAAGATGGATATATTCGACATTTAGAAACAAAAGGAATTCACTTTGAACATAGAAATTTAAAAAATGGAAATTGGGTAGATTTAGAACCATTGCATAAGAAAAAAGTGAAAAAAGATGATCCATTGGAAAAAGAAATTGCTAAAATTGTAACTAAAAAGAAAAAACAAGTGAAACCAGGATATAAGAAAAAACGTAAAGAAGAAGTAGAAAAATTAAAGCGTAAAGCAAAACGTGCACTTATTCAAGAAGATATCAAACGCCAAAAGAAAGAAAGAGCAAAACAAAAATCAATAGAAAAGAGAAATGAGCAATGAAAATAGGTTCCCATGTATCTATGAGTGCGCCTGATTACATATTAGGCTCTGTAAAAGAAGCTCTTTCTTATAATGCGAATGCGTTAATGCTATATACTGGTGCACCACAAAACACAAGAAGAAAACCAATGAATCAATTAAAAATAAAAGAAGCTTTTTCGTTAATGGAAGAAAATGGAATTGCTAAAAGTAGTGTGATTGTCCATGCACCTTATATTATTAATCTTGCAAATTGCTTTAAGCCTGAAACATTTGAATTGGGAGTTGATTTTTTAAGACAAGAAATTGAACGTGTGAAAGAACTTGAGGCAACGATTTTAGTATTACATCCAGGAAGTCATGTAAAAGCCGGGGAAGAAAAAGGATTAGAAAAAATCGTTGAAGGTTTAGATTTAGCGATGGAAAATATTGGAAATGTACAAATCGCAATTGAAACAATGGCAGGTAAGGGAAGTGAGATTGGATATGATTTCCATCATATCCGTTACTTGATTGATCATACAAAATATTCAGAACACATCAAAGTGTGTATGGATACATGTCATTTACATGATGCAGGCTTTGATTTGTCTGATTTTGATGCTGTACTAGATTCTTTCGACGAGATTGTTGGATTAGATCGATTAGTATGTATGCATATTAATGATTCTAAAAATGTTCGTGGTGCAAAAAAAGATAGGCATGCGAATATTGGATTTGGAGAAATTGGTTTTGATGTTTTGAATGAAATTGTTCATAATCCTCGTGTTGAAGATGTTGTTAAAATTTTAGAAACTCCTTTTGTTAATGGACATGCCCCATATAAATATGAAATTGAAATGTTAAAAGAAAGTACTTTTGACTCTTCATTAATAGAAAAATTAGAAAATATGTAATATAAAAAAGAGGTTAATTCTTCTGTTGCTGTACTGATATGTACCCTCTTTACTGGACAAACCAGTAAGGAGGGTATTTTATTATGCGTTATAGTTATGAATTTAAAATGAAATGTATTGAAA
>JARHZK010000211.1 GCA_029258245.1 Longicatena sp.
CATAGGCAGCCACAATTGCCTTTGCATCTTTAAAATTTACTACATCATATGGCTTATGTATACTAACTAAAACATTATCAATTTGTCTCTCATTAGCATAACGCGTAATTTCTGTTGGAACACGAGTAATCCAATGGTCAGATTTTAATGTAGAAGAATCCCCCATTTCAGTAATTGTTATAACATAATCTGCCTTATCAATCTTAGATTTTAATGAATCAATTGTTGTATCTTTTTCATAATTTATGGTTTCAAATGATACATCATCAGGTATTAATCCTTCTGCTTTAACTTGACGCATTCCTAATTCCAATCCAGGCTTTTCATTTTCATAAGCTCCAATTAGTAATACATGATCTTTCGATTTTGGATTAAATGGAAGGATTTGATCATCGTTTTTAATCACAGTAATGGCTTTTTCTGCAACATTTCGTTCATTTTTTCTATGTTCTTCACAACCAACAATAGCCTCAGCATTAGCTATCTTTTCTTCGAGCGTTCGAGTATCTTCTCCTAAATCTAAAATACCTCTTTTTTCTTTAAGCATTAAAATTCGACGTACTGAATCATCTAGTTCTTTTTCATTGATCCTTCCGTCTTTTACAGCTTGAACCACATATTCAATAATTCTATCCATATTTTTTATAGAAGATGGAGAGTTAATTACTGTTGGCTTCAATGCAATATCTACACCAGCCTGGAAAGCTAATACTACTGCCTCAGAATCTCCAAAGTATTTTACAATTGCCTGCATCGTCATTGAATCTGTTACTACAACTCCTTTAAATCCCATATCTTTGCGAAGAATATCCGTTAAAAATACGCGACTTAATGTTGCTGGTGCTGTAATCTGTTCTCCTTCTTTTGTTGTTAATTTTTCTGCTATTTTAGGATATGCTATATGCGCAGTCATAACCATATCAATTCCAGCATCAATCGCAGCTTGGAACGGAACTAATTCCAATTCCTTTATCTCAGCATATGACTTATCTACAGTTGGAAGTCCTGTATGTGAATCCGTAGATGTATCACCATGCCCAGGAAAATGCTTTGCAGTTGCCGCAACATTATGATTTTGAATTCCATTTACAATCTCTACTCCTAATTCTGCAACTAAATTAGGATTTGAAGAAATTGAACGAATATTAATAACTGGATTTAGTGGATTACTATTCGTATCCAAATCCGGTCCAAAATTATTATTTATTCCTAAAGCCGCTTCTTCCTTCGCAATTACTTGTCCATCTAAATAAGCTAACGCTTTATCTTTCGTTGCTCCTATAGCCATATTTCCTGGCATTGCTGTACCAGTATCGACTCTAAATACTGTTCCTCCTTCATTATCAATCGAAACTAATAGCGGTAAGCGATTTGTATTATCTTTTCTAGGTTTCATTGCAGCTTTTTGAAAATCGTCAATTAATTTAACTATTTTGTCTGTTTCGTGGGTATTATCACCAAACAAGATAATACCCCCAAAATCATGTGTTTCCATGATTGAACGTAAATCATCATTCATTTCCGTTAAATCATGTGTCTTTGACTCACCATCATTTTTCCATTGACGAAAATCTGGAATAATTTTTTGTTCAACCTTTTGTTTAACAGTCATTTGGCTTAAAATCTTTTCTACCCTATCACTTGCCTTTGTTTCATCAGCCTTTATGCTTATTAGTGAATCAGAGAATATACTACATACTAGTCCTACGCTTAATAAAGAGCTTAGAATTTTTTTAAAGTTCATTATAAGAACACCTCCAATCATTATGTATTACCTCTAATCCTATACTATCATATTAAGCGCTTACATACAATGCGATTTGTCCAATAATTCTACTTTAATTATCAGTACCTAACAGCTTATAATTCTATATTTTTGATAAACCATTTGACTAAATTAGTAGCCATTTAAAAATATCATTTTGTATTTTTTAGTCAAAGATATCATAACCACGCCTAAAAGACCTAGTATGAACTCAATCTATAAGAATCTTTTGTTCAGATAATCCTTCGACCACTGAGGCCCGACAACCGCAACACTTTCTCCAACTGCCTCTAAAAGAGGCTTTTTATTTGGTATTATGTCAATATTCTGGACACATTTAATTTAGACTTTCTATTAATTTAAATTGTTGCTCATATTCATCAGGTGATTGAAACTTACAGTGGCTATGAAGTCTTACTGTGTTATAAAAAGTTTCAATATATTCGAAGATCAGCGTATATGCCATTTCATAATTCTTAATCCTTTTTTCTTTTAACCATTCCCGTTTAATCAAAGAATGAAATGATTCTATACAAGCATTATCCCAAGGATTTCCTTTTCTCGAGTAACTACTGCTCATCTGTGCGGTTAATTCTTTATATTTTTTAGAAACGAATTGTACTCCACGATCACTATGAATTACAACCGACTTATCAATTCTACGACGTTGTTTCGCTTTTTCTAAACATTCTAAAACTTCTTCTACTTCCATTGTTTTTCTTAGTTTCCAACGAATGATTTTACGTGAGTATAAATCCATAATGCTTGTTAGATATACAAGTTCTTTTTTTAACGTTTTAAACGTGCAGCCATCAATGAAATTGATG
The DNA here is from genome assembly GCA_029258245.1 of Longicatena sp. Classification (GTDB taxonomy): domain Bacteria; phylum Bacillota_I; class Bacilli_A; order Erysipelotrichales; family Erysipelotrichaceae; genus Longicatena_A. The sequence goes on from JARHZK010000211.1 coordinate 2,593, forward strand.
TTTTAAGGGGATTTGGGGATATCCACAATAAGCAATTTCGAAGAAAGTGGTCCACAAGGACATTGCTTGCAAAGTTTTATAGATAGATTTTTAAGGCGTCTAAGGGAAAAGAATTTTA
>JARHZK010000225.1 GCA_029258245.1 Longicatena sp.
TTTCAAGTATTTTATATTTCAAACTTTTTCATAATTTATCACTTGACTTTAATATAGTTGTCTTTCTATACATGTTTGATAGTAAATACTTCTACAAATTCATATTCATCTATTTTTGTGTTAGATAGAGCGTAACAATTACTAATAAGTAGTTCGCTATTTAGATATAACCAGATTCTATATGAACAATAGAAGTAGAATATTTTTTATAACGAAATCACAAATGTGTTTCAAAAAAGCTCTCATTCTACTATCTCTTAGATTTTCTCACTCATGCATAAATAAGAAAACCATGAAGTTCATCAATGTGTTAAAACATTAATTTACTTCATGGTTTTATAATACAAAAAAGACTATTCATAAATTTTTATAATAAAAAATAAAAAAATATCTTGAATAATATCAATTTACATGATATTATAATTAAGCAAATGCGGGCGTGGCGAAACTGGCAGACGCACTAGACTTAGGATCTAGCGCCATTGGCGTGCAGGTTCGATTCCTGTCGCCCGCACCAATTGCAAATAAAACCTTTATTTTAAAGGTTTTTTTATTTTAATATTGCAAAAATAGGAATACATATTCTAAAAAGTATTCCTATTTTTATTTATAATTTATCAACATAATACTGCTATATTTATTATTTAGTAATATTAATTTATATTAATATTACTTTTCTTATACATTAGATAATTGTTTCTCCTGTTATAATATCAAAAAAATAGAATTTCCGTTGATTCAATTTTAAAAAAACAACTTGATTTATTCGATCCATGTCATCAGAATCCACTATGACTCGCATATAATGACTTCCACATACTCCACATAATATAGTCTCTTTTCCTAAAAATTCTCTATGTTCTATATAAAATTCAATTTTAGATGATGTATGTAACACTTCATTCTTATCTACAACACATACATCTTCTGGTCGAATTCCTAAAACTACTTCTTTTCCATCATATTTTTTTAATTTTTCTTTACCATCCTCATCCAAAACTATTGTATTTCCATCAAATACAAAATTACCTCCTTGCTTACGTCCTTTTAAAAAATTTATCGAAGGAATTCCAATAAAACTCGCAACAAACATATTTGCTGGGTTTTGATATATTTCCATTGGTGTTCCTATTTGTTGAATTTTTCCTTGATTCATAACAACCATACGATCAGCCATAGACATTGCTTCTATTTGATCATGCGTTACATAAATTGTTGTGGTCTGCATACGTTTATGTAATTTCATAATTTCCATTCGCATATGAATGCGTAATTTCGCATCCAAATTAGATAATGGTTCATCCATCAAAAGAATATCTGCATTTTTGGCAATTGCTCTTCCTATAGAAACTCTTTGCTGTTGTCCTCCAGACAAAAAATCTGCTCTTTTATCTAAAATATCATCTATTTTCAATAGTTTTGAAACAAAATGGACACGTTGTGAAATTTCATTTCTTGATAAATTATTATATTTTAATCCAAATGCTATATTATCATACACATTCATATGTGGATATAATGCATACGACTGAAAAACCATCGCAACATTGCGTTTTTTTGCTTGAACTTGATTCATTAATTTATCATTTATATATAATTCCCCATCTGTAATATTCTCTATACCTGCAATCATCTTTAAAATTGTTGATTTTCCACATCCAGATGGACCTACTAATACAATAAATTCTTTTTCGCTAATCTTCAAATTAAAATCATAAATAGCCTGTACATTATCATCATATACTTTATTAACATTATTTAAAAATAAACGTGACATCATTACAACCTCCATTTATTTAATATTATAGTATCATAAATTTATTGTTTATTCCTACTAATCAACAAATAAAAAATTAATATTTTAGCACTCAACTGTTGACAGTGCTAAAATCAGTGTTATAATGTAAAGCGAAGATAAGGTAATACTTATCAGGTAGTGTTTTCATAAATACTATGTAATAGAAAAAGAGGCGATTACTATGAAATTACTGCCAGATTTATTAAACGATTCATTGGATGATGTATTTAACAATACATTCTTTGTAAATGCTAAAGATGAAATGAAAACAGATATTCATGAAGATGGCAACATGTATATCCTAAGCATGGAATTGCCAGGATTCAAAAAAGAAAATATTCATCTAATTTTACAAAAAGGTTATTTAACTATTGAAGCAATTAAAGAAGAAAATATTGATGAACAAGATACAAACGAAAATATTATTCGTCAAGAACGTTTCCATGGTACATGTAAACGTAGTTTCTATGTTGGTGAATATCTCGAAGAATCTGATATTCATGCCAATTTAGATAACGGTGAACTAATTATTTCATTCCCTAAAAAAATTGAAAAAAAAGTACAAGAATCTAGATTTATCCCTATTGAATAATATGAATATAGTTTAAGGAAGGTGTTTTATATGATGAAATTATTACCTGGGTTATTTAGTGACGCTTTTGATGATATGTTTTATGATCGTTCTAATATGAAAACAGATATTCGAACACAAGATACAAATTATATTTTAGATATGGAACTTCCTGGTTATAGAAAAGAAAATATTCAAATGGAATTAAAAGATGGATATTTAACAATTCAAGCATCTAGAAATACAACTAGTGAAGAAAAAAATAAAAACGGAAATATTATACGTCAAGAACGTTTCTCAGGATCATGTTCAAGAAGTTTTTATGTAGGAGAAGCGTTGTCTCAAGAAGATATTAAGGCTACATTTGAGAACGGTGAATTACACATTATCTTACCTAAAGAGGCTCCAAAAAAAGTAGAAGAAAAACGATTTATTCCTATTGATTAGTAACGAATTAGGTTATTGATGCTGTTAAATCATTAGTAAAGCAGGTCTTATTGATAAGGTCTGCTTTTCCTTTTGTTTGAAAATAAAATCATTGAGCTTATAAAGCCAAAATAATCTTAATTAGGATAATGATTTTGATTCTATTTTCCCTGTGTTTTTCAACAAATTTCTTCTTAAATGAATCTCATGATTAACACCAGGTATGCCAATCTGTTTTTTACTAATAGGTTCAAAATAATTATATTATCATCTTTTATTTCGTTAAACATTACTCCAAATATATTCTCCTTGATTTTTACATTATTTTATAAAAAAAGACTGTCAATCTTTTATTGACAGTCTGAATCAATGAATATCATCAATTTTTTATTTAAAATTTATTTCAACACTTCCTGCAGCACACTGAATATCAAACAAATATGATGTACCAACAGGAACATCGTTATCAACCACAACTCCATTAAATGATTGATTACCCAAAGTAACCTTTCCTACATTGCTTTCGATACGATAACCAAATGAATCTTTTGGTTTTTGCATATTAACTTCCACACTTCCTGCATCACAATCAATTTCTACATAGTTTTTTAATGCTCCTGATACTAAAATAGAACCTGCATCAACATCAAATTTTCCATTATTACATTGAACATCTTTAACATCAATGTCACCTGCATCACAACTTAAATTTAATATATCTAATATCATTGAATCCATATGAACACTACCTACGTCAACATCAAGGTTTAATTCATTTATCTTTTGCTTATGATTTAAAGTAATACGCACATAGCTATTTTTATGATTATGGTTTTTAATTTGTATATTTGTTTTATTTCCATTATAATCAACACATAAATCTTTCTTACCAATATTCTTTGCATCTATTCTATTCTCATTTCCAAGTACAATATCAACATCACTTGCATCAAATTCTAAATCAACATTCTCTTTTAATTCAAATGTTTTACTAAGTTTATTATCAGTTTCTATATTATGTTGACCATATTCAAATATAAAATAGTTATGAAATGGCCAATGATTATATGATATATCTGATATATTTCCTTTTTTTGCAATTCCTATACCTAACAATAAAAATCCTATCAAAATAAATACAATAGATATTATTAATAACTTTTTGAATATATTATTTCTCATGATTTTTTCCCTCTTTCACCTTATGATAAATAGAAGTTATTATTTTATTAAATATAGGTAATATTTTTTTACACCCCAAACAATACACGTACCTATCAAAATCGAAAGTCCAATACATAACAATCCGCTTCCAATAGAAATTAATGAATTATTCATCATTTCAATATGAAATAACCCATTCCATATCAACGGAATGCCTGATCCTAAAATAGCACCAATCAAAACAACACCAGTAAATAACAATACTCCAAGCGAAACGATAAGAGCAAACAAAATTGCTAATAAAACAATCAACAATAGGAATGCGATAGGTAATGCACAAATCCCTATAATAATTGCTATAATTCCTTTCAATGAAGAATTGTTATTCTTTTCTAATGGATTATCCTGTTTTTTTATTTCTGCATCTGCTTTTATTTGTGCTGCAAATTTGAATGGTGATCCTAAACCATCAATCGCCTGCTGTTTATTTCCTATTCCTACTTCATCAAAATATTCTTCACAATATGCAACAGCATCATCTATTTCTTCTTGTGTTAATCCTTTTAATCTAAGTCTTAATTCGTCAATATATTGTTGTTTGGTCATATTATTTCCCTCCTTCTAATATTACTGTCACTTTATTTGAAAAATTTTTCCATTCCTCAACATATAATTTATATTGATCCATTCCTGTCTCAGTCAATCGATAATAACGTCTATTTCTTCCCATATATTGTTGATCATACGTATCTAAATATCCTTCCTTTTTTAATCTGCGTAAAACAGGATATAGAGTAGATTCACTTACCTGCATAACATCTTTTACTTCTTGAGTAAGCTGATATCCATACATATCACCTTTATGAAGAATTGCTAAGACACATGCATCTAATAATGCAGATCCTAATTGAAATGTCATAACATCACCTTTCTTTCACATATTATATAATGTATAATATTATATTTTCAATAATTAATACAAAAATATTTTTATAAAAAAATATAAAAAAAGTATTGACGTATTCTATCAATCTGTTATAATAATGGAGCAGATGGCGCGTTGGAGAAACGGTTAACTCACTTGCCTTTCACGCAAGCATTCACGGGTTCGAATCCCGTACGCGTCACCAATAGATAACGACAGGTTCTATCGAACCTGTTTTTTTATTAGTGATTTATCAATATAAGCATAACACCTACGCAAGCAATGTTTTATAATTGAAACATTTTCTTGATTATTTATTGCTTCCAAGTTATGCTCCAATTCGTTTATATAACCTATGTCAAATCCACTACTTTTATCTAATACTTTTAAATAACCCATCACTATTTATTCTCATTAGTTCCTTTTTACCATGTACAATAAGAATCACAATAATATGTTTAGCACTCTAATTCTTTGGAAAGTGTATCCAAAGAATTTACAATGACAAGAGTTATATTTTCTTCTTTCTATTTAGCATGAAGATTGCCATCTAATATCTTGATTTTCTTTCTACTAATGTCACAAAACAGCATGTACTTTTACGTTTACGGTAATTCTTCTGGACTCAATTGTGTCCATTTTCCAGTGACCTAATCCATCTCTTTTATATATTTCTTTTGATCGTTTCTTTCGTGTTCGAACATATCATTAAATTTACTTCTAATCCCAGCAGGACGCCTAAAATATCCTTTTCTTCATAATTTTTCATATCCCTTTTCATAATTAATAAGATTTATATGAATATAACAGTATATAGTTGAACATAAAGTGACATGATTAAATTCCAATTGTTTTCAATTAACCATTTCGTCTGCCCACCAACAATCATTGATCCTATTTTCGATATACCGTTTTAAATCAATACTCCAATTAATCTTATGATGGATTTTTTTCTCTTATCATAATTACTCTAAGATTCAGCAAGACGATATGTATCTTTGGACTAATACTTATTTCTCATGAAATTGTGTAGGGACTTCTATCAATTGCTTTTCAATTTTTCTTATATTCAATCCATCTTTTAAAAATTTATAAATACAACAACATTCATTTACATTAAGATGCACATAACTCATAAAGTTTACTTCCTGTTAAATATATGTTTGATCACTTACATTCTAACATAGGTAACTTTATGAGTTTTTTATACCTATTGCACTTAATATGATAATTCATCTATAAAAAAAGCAGTCAATCCTGAGACTAACTACCTTATGTAAATATGAACTTATAAAATTTTAATTTACTGATAAAACATTATAATCTAATGTCCTCTGTGTTTAGCTTTTTTCTTTTGTTGCTTTAACTTAAATATTCGTTCTATTTCCATTTGTTTTTTTTGTTTGGAATTACATTTGTGTTCCTCTTTTTTTAGTTCTTGTTGTAATTTTAAAGCTTGTTGCGATTTTGTTCCAATTCCATTGTTCTGCAATTGTCTTTTTACATTTCTAAGAAGTTTTTTATGATTTTTCTTTTCACTTTTTACAACTGTTTCAACTGTTGGACTAAATTGTAACTTCCCATAACGTTTCAACACAAATTCTTGAATATCATAATTCTTTGGTTCTGCT
>JARHZK010000228.1 GCA_029258245.1 Longicatena sp.
ATCCATTTCTGCAATGCTTTTTCCACTATTCATTGCGATAGATGCTGTTTTATCATATGGTATTGTTCCTACAAATGGTATCTGTTCCTCTTGACAGAATGCTTCAATTGTTTGTGCATTTTCAATGCTACTATTCCATTTATTAATACAAACTACAAGTTTTACTTGAAGTGTTTGAGCTGTTTTTATTAACCGTTTTAAATCACTGAATCCTGAAAGTGATGGTTCTGCAACTACAAGCACTAAATCTACTCCAGTCATAGAAGCAATCACAGGACATCCAATTCCTGGTGAACCATCAATAATCGCAAGTTCTGTATCTTCTTTTGCATGTGTAATCATTTCTTTTTTGACTTCCGTAACGAGTTTTCCAGAATTTCCTCTGCCCATTTTTAACTTTGCAGTAGAAAACACAGTATCTCCTATATAAAGTTGTTGAATCCCTGCCACATCCTGTTGTAAGGTAATGGCTTTTTGTGGACATACATATTCGCAAACACCACATCCTTCACATGCATATTCATCAATGTAATAAGAATCTTTTTCCTTGGTAATAGCACTAAATCGACAATTATCGACGCATAAACCACATAAAACACACTGTTTCGTATCAATATGCGCTTTTTTAGAACCATAGAAATCTTTTTTTATTGGCTCTTCTTTCATTGAAGACACAATATGAAGATTCGGTGCATCTACATCACAATCCGCAATAGCTTTCGCATTCGCAAAATGAATAAAAGCCGCTGCCGTTGTCGTTTTTCCCGTTCCACCTTTTCCACTTAAAATTAATAATTTTTTCATTGTACTACACCTTCAATCTTTTCTAATAATTCAAGAAATAAAGTATGCGCATCTTCATTGCACTCACTTACAATCTTTCCTTGTGCAGTAAAACTAGCCATTGTTTGATCATACGGAATACGTGCTAGCACAGGAATTTTATGTTCTTTACAAAAATCTTCTAAGGGTTGATACGGAGTTTCTTGTTTATTGATGACAACTCCTATTTTTTTATTTAATAAAGTTGCTAACTCATACACCATACAAAAATTATGGAATCCAAATGCTGTTGGTTCAGCTACTAAAATACAATAATCTGCATCTGTAATTGTTTCCATTACACTACATGCACTTCCTGGAGGACAATCTAGAACAATGAAACCATCTTCTTTTTTTCCAATTTTTTCCGCTTCTTTAATAACAGGAATACCGCTTGATTCTCCCGTATTTAAAATACCAGTTACTACATGTACATTTTTATGCCATCCATCTTCTACAACTCCAACTGGGTGTTTGGTTTCATGAATGGCATCATTAGAACATACAAGCATGCATCCTCCACACGAATGACATACTTCCTTAAAAATTAATGGGCGATTCACTAAATAAATTAATGCATTAAAATGGCAAAAATCAACACACTTTCGACATCCACTACATTTTTTTATATCAAATTCAGGCATCCTTCTAGTTACGGTTGTAGTATGTACATTCTCTGGTTTAAAAAACAAATGTCCATTTGGTTCTTCTACATCACAATCAATATAAGTTGCTTGTTTGGCTACTGCGGCTAAATTTACAGAAACAAATGTTTTTCCTGCTCCACCCTTACCGCTTAATACTGCAACTTTCATTGTAAACCATGGAAGCCTGCATGAAAATGTGTTAATTCTTCCAATTTATTTTCTAATAAAGCTTTAATTTCTGCATTTGCTTCTTTATTTATAGATTTGTAAATCTTAATACCTGCTGCTTTAAATACCTCTGCAGCATTTTCACCACAACGTACAGTAATTAAAGCTTCTCCTCCATGATCAACCACACATTGTGCAGCTTTAATACCTGCTCCACCCTGTGCTTCTGCACCAGGATTTTCTACATATTCTGTAACTCTTGTTTCTGTATCATAAATCATAAAAAATGGTGCACGTCCAAATGATACACATACGCTTTTTTTATCTTCATCTAACGGAATCATTACTTTCATATAGTATCCCTCCTATTTTATTCTTGGACATGGATGACATCCATGTTTATGGCAACAACTATCTTTTTGATCACACAAGCGATAATCTCCACCTTCTATTTTTAATGTTTTTCCTTCTACTAGCATTAATGCAATTTTTTTTCGTGCAGAAGTATACATTTGTTGCACTGTTGTTCTTGCTACATTCATATATAAACTACATTCTTCTTGTGAATATCCCTCTTGATCGATTAAGCGAATCGTTTCATATTCGTCTACTGTCAATATGACACAATCTTCATTCGCTACGCATTCTTTAGGAGCAAATTCATTATATGATGGCATTCGACAAACTCTTCTACACTTTCTTGGTCGTGGCATATATTCACCTCCATAGTTTTTGACATATGTTATTTACAAATTCATTATACTCTATTAATAACATATGTCAATAAATAAAAAGTATCCTACGTTTCTTTAGTAGAATACTTTTTCCTTTATTTTACTTCTTGTACATAACTATCTCGATATGCTTGATACTCTATTTCATATGTATCTAAAATATTTTCTAATTCTTCATATGTATTAATTTTTGTTAATTGATCCTTTAAATGATGGCTTTTTGGCAATCCCTTCACATACCATGCAGCATGTCCTCGCATTTCTCGCATACCCACTTTTTCACCTTTTAAATCGCATAGTCTTTTAGCATGTAGTCTTGCCATTGTAAATTTCTCTTCCACACTTACTTCTGGCAATTCCTCTTTCGTTTCTAAATAGGTTGCAACTTCTTTAATGAGCCATGGATCTCCTAATACCCCTCGTCCAATCATAACTGCATCACAACCTGTTTCTTCTAACATGCGTTTTGCATCTTGTGGACTTCGTATATCTCCATTTCCAATTACCGGAATAGAAACGGCATCCTTAACTGCTTTAATATATGACCAGTCGGCTTTTCCTTCATACATTTGAACACGTGTTCTACCATGTACTGCAATAGCTGAAACGCCTACCGATTCTAAACCTTTCGCAAGTTCCACACAAGTGATATGATCCAAATCCCATCCAATACGCATTTTCACAGTAACCGGTTTTTTTACACTTTCCACAACTGCTTTTGTCATTTTAATCGCATGATCAATATCTTTCATTAATGCGCTTCCTGCGTTTGATTTCACAATTTTATTTACTGGACATCCCATATTAATATCAATAATATCGCAATTCGTTTTCTCATCTAATAACTTTGCCGCATACACCATTGTTTCAATATCATATCCAAATATTTGCATTGCTAAAGGATGTTCTTCTTTTTCTACATTCGTCATTCCAATCGTTTTCTCGTTATCATAATATAGAGCTTTATCACTTACCATCTCGGTATAAATTAAACCTGCTCCAAATTGTTTACAAATAACACGAAATGCAGGATTGCTGATTCCCGCCATTGGCGCAACAACTACACGGTTAGGGATTTCAACATCTCTTATTTTCCATGTATTATTTTGCATACTGTTCTATAAACCTTTCTAAATCACGTAATTCTTCTTCATTAAAATAATATTTTTCATTACAGAAATTACATGTAATTTCACATCCATGATCTTCTTCAATTATTTTTTTACGTTCTTCTTTTGATAAGGTTACTAACACTCGTTTCATAGAAGCACGATCACATTTACAACGGAATTCAATATCTTGACTCGTTAAGATTTTTACATCATCAAATAAACTATGTAAAATATCTTCTAAACTTTCATTTTCACTTATTAATTTTGAAATTGGTTCCATATTAGAAACAATTTTCTCAACCTTAACAATATCTTCTTCTGTAGCATCTGGCATCATTTGAATAATCATTCCACCAGCGGATTGAATTGTATTATCTGGATTTACTAAAACTCCCACTGATACAGCAGATGGTGTTTGTTCACTTACAGTGAAATAATAAGCAAAGTCATCTCCAATTTCACCACTTTGAAGTTCTACTGTTCCACTCCAGTTTTCTTTCATATTTAAATCTTTAATAACTTCTAAATAACCATCTTTTCCAACCGCTGTTCCTACTGCTAATTTTCCTGTATCATTGTATTGCAACATAATATGTGGATCAGAAACAAAGCCTCTTACATGACCATCACTATATGCATCTACTAGCACTGTACCAATTGGTCCTCCACCATTAATACGAATTGTAAGTTGTTCTTTATCACTTTTTAACATACTTCCCATCAATGAACCAACACTCAACGTACGACCTAAAGCAGCAGCACTTGTAGGCCACAAATCAAAACGCTGACGCGCATTTTCTACCAATTGTGTAGAGGAACATATATAAACACGAACACGTTCTTCACATGCCATTGCTTTTACTAAATAATCTTTCATTTTCGTCACTCCTATTTCATTTGTAGTATATCATAAACTATTCAAAAAAGAAAAGAAAACCTTGCATTAAGATTATACTTAAAACAAGGCTTATTCATTAATTTTCAGAATCGTTTTTTGTTAATTCTTTTAAAGCATCTTCATACTTTTTTTCAGCAATTTCTTTTTCTTGTGCAGTTAACTGTTTCGAAGTATTTTCATCCGTTTCATTTTGATTTTCGAATACTTCTTCTTTTTCCATTTCTATACGTTGTTCTTCCTTTAATTTTTCTTGTTCCGGTGAAGTGATTTTACCATAAGTTACTAAATTATTAATTTGTTCACTTGTAATAGTTTCTTCTTCAATTAATGTTTCTGCAATTAAAGTTAATAAATCTCTATTATCTTCAATGATTTGTTTTGCTTGTGCATAACATTCATTAATGATTTTACGAATTTCTTTATCAATTTCATAAGCAATTTCGCCTGAGTAATTACTTCCACTTCCATAATCTCTTCCTAAGAAAACATTTCCAGTTCCATCATCATATTGAATTGGTCCAAGAGATGACATACCCCAACTACGAACCATTGCTTTCGCAATTTTAGTAGCTTTTTGAATATCATTACTTGCTCCTGCACTGACTTCATTGAACATAACGTCTTCTGCAACACGACCACCCATAAGTCCTGTAATTTGTGCCATGAAATCTGCTTTTGTTGGGAACATTTTTTCTTCTCTTGGTGTCATCAAGTTATAGCCACCAGCTTCTCCTCGAGGAATGATTGTGACTTTCTCAACTTTATCAGCATCTTCAAGTTTTAAACCAATAACAGCATGACCTGCTTCATGGTAAGCAACTAAACGTTTTTCTTTTTCTGTATACTTCTTAGATTTTTTAGCAGGTCCCATCATAACACGGTCGATTGCTTCATCTAAATCATCCATTGTAATCATCTTACGATTATCACGAACAGCTAAAATAGCACCTTCATTTAATACGTTTTCAAGATCTGCTCCAGAGAATCCTGGTGTACGTTTTGCTAAAGATTCTAATGAAATATCTTTTGCTAATTTTTTATTTCTTGCATGAACTTTTAAAATTTCTGTACGTCCCTTTTTATCTGGTAAATTCACTGTAATTTGACGATCAAAACGACCACTACGTAATAACGCAGGATCTAGTACATCTGGACGGTTTGTAGCAGCGATAATAACGATTCCTTTATTCTCACCCATTCCGTCCATTTCAACTAATAATTGGTTTAGGGTTTGTTCACGTTCATCGTTTCCACCACCCATACCAGCTCCACGCTGACGTCCAACAGCATCAATTTCATCTATAAATACGATACAAGGGGCATGTTGAGCAGCTTTTTTAAACATATCACGCACACGACTAGCACCAGTACCAACAAACATTTCTACGAAATCAGAACCACTGATTGAGAAGAATGGAACATCTGCTTCACCGGCTACCGCTTTTGCAAGCAATGTTTTCCCTGTTCCTGGAGGCCCAACCATCAACATTCCCTTTGGAATACGTGCTCCCATATCTGTAAATCGTTTTGGATTTTTCAAATAGTCGATAATTTCTTTAACTTCTTCTTTTTCTTCATCACATCCAGCAACATCTTTAAATCGAACTTTAATATTACCTTCAATTTTTGCTCTTGATTTACTAAATTCAAAGGCTTTATTGCTTCCACCTGATCCCATTTTAGAGAACATGAAGAATGCCAATCCACCAAGGATTAAGAATGGTAACACACTTTTCAAAAATACTTCAAATAATGATTCTTGATTTGCATCATATACAGTTACTTTTGTACCTTTGTCTTTTTTAAAGACTTTGCTTAACCATTTTACATTATCATCTGTATTTGGAATAACCACGGTAAAAGACTTTGTTTCTTTTCCCTTTGCATATGTACCACTCACATTAATAACTGTTGTTCCAACAGACATATTTACGTCTTTAAACTTCATTTTTTCAGCACTAGCTGCAAATTCATTGTAATTAAATTCCTTTGTATTACTTCCATTTCCAAATGTAATCAATAACAATAAAATAGAAATAACCAAGATATAAGGCAATAAGCTAATTACCTTCTTCTTTTGCATATAAAACGCCTCCTTTTATTTATTCATAGACTTCGCGTTTTAAAATCCCAATATATGGTAAATTACGATATTTTTGATTATAGTCTAATCCATATCCAATTACAAATTCATTTGGAATCTTAAATCCAACATATTCTGCTTCTATATCTACAACACGACGATCTGGTTTATCAAGTAAAGATACAACTTTTACCTCTTTTGCACCTTTATTTAATAACGTACGTTCTACTTCTTTTAAGGTTCTACCTGTATCCACAATATCTTCTACTAATAAAATAGACATTCCTTGCACAGAACAATCCAAGTCTTTATCAATACGAATATCTCCGACTGATTTTGTTCCTTCATAACTTGAAACATCCATAAAATCAATTTGAATATCTAAATCAATATGTTTAATGATTTCTGATAAAAAAGGAACACTTCCTTTTAATAATCCAACAACATAAGGAATTTCTCCTAACTTTTTGTAATCTTCTGTAATTTGTGCCCCTAATTCAACACATCTATTAATAATTTCTTCTTGTGAAACTAATACTTTTTCTACTACTTCGTTCATGATTTATCCTCCTAATACAGCCATTCCTTATTTTACCACAAATATATTCGGATTGTTAGAAAAATGTGAAATATCACACCCAATTTGTGGAACTAAAACAATATCTCCTATAGCGTTTTCAACAACTGGCCATATTTTTCTTTCCCAGGATGGGATTTTTCGATCAATAAACCATCGATGAATCTTTTTCTTCCCAAAACGAAGCTGAATAACATCCCCTTTTCGTACATTTCGAATCGTAATTGGAAAGTCATTTGGTTGTAATGTTAATGCCTCAACACTCTTCCCTTCTTTTGTTATTTTAAAATAAGGTGTTTCTTCCCATTGAATGGAATCATATTGATAACAATAGCTCATATTTTCTAGTTTACCAACAAACATCCTTCCATATTCTTTATATATACCATATTCACTCGTTATATTTTTCACCCAGTTATTTTTATTTTCTAGCATCAAAGATAATTCTGTACATAGCTTTTCCGATATATGTATATGAATTTTTTGATAAATCCATGTTCGAAGGATTCGTTGCATCATATTTTTATCTTGTTTTTGTAATGTTTCTACATCTTCTTCCCACGTATTTAAAAAAGATGATACTTTCTTCATACATGATTCTAATTGCTCATTTTTTAATTGAATCTCTTTTGCCAACTGTTCCTTTTCATTTCTTGTCATGTGATCAATATATGTATGTCGAATCCGATTTCTAGTATAATCATTTGAAAAATTACTTTCATCAAATCCATAAGAAACGTGATGTTCAATACAATATGCAAGTAAATCTTGTTTTGTGTAATGCATTAATGGACGAATAATACGACATCCATACAAATATGTATCCTCTTTAATTCCATAGTACTCCCCATGACTATTTCTTTGTTTTTGCATCATATAGGTTTCTAAATGATCATCTAAATGATGCGCTAATACTACCGCTTCTCCATGATATTGATCCATCAATTGTTTATAGAAAGCATATCTTTCTTCTCTTGCGAATGCTTGAAAATTACCAACACACTCTTTCTTTTGTTTTTCTACAAAGCAAGGAATATCATAAGTCCTACAATAATCACGCACAATATTTTCATCACGTAATGCGCTATCTCTTTTTTGATAATTCATGTGCGCAACTACAAAAGTTAGATTTTGTAAACGACACATTTCCATTAATGCCATAGAATCTGGTCCACCACTAACTCCTAGAACATATATTTTGTTTTGATCTAAATTTTCTAAAGTTTTCATATGCGTATTATATACTAAAATGTTTGAAAATCAAGCTATTTGTTGTATTTCACATCAACTTCACAACATCTTTACAAAAGAAAAGCTACATTGTTTTTTTACCATGTAGCTAGCTCCTTTTATCACTTTCTTTAATTATAAGATCTATAACCGTTGAATCATCTTTTCTTCTTTTATTTATTAGTTGTGAATAAAAACATATAAGATTTTCTTTACAATTTTTTCCATTTCGTGTATGGATCCAAGAATATACTTCTTGTTTACTAATACCATCACTTACCATTATAAATTCATCATGCTGTTGCAGTTGTACTTCAAAACAATCTGGTTCAATACTTGAAATAATTCCTACTGGTAAAGCATTTCCGTTGATTTCAAAAATTTCTTGATTACGAATCAAATAAGTTGGACATGCTGCCGACTTTGAAATAAATGCTTTTCCATTTAACCGATTGATACAAAGAACATCTAAGGTCGCATACACATCACTTTGTACCAATTTATTAATACATCGAATTGCACTATCTTGTGACATTCCACTTGTAATCATTCTCTGAAATATACTTGTAATCAATTTTGAACTTTCTGCAGCTTTTTTTCCATTCCCCATGCCATCTGAAATCAAACAAATTATACTTTGTCGAAATCGAAAAATCGAATATGTATCCCCATTTTCTGTATATGCATTTTTTATACTATCTCCATATGCTTCTATATCAAATGATAGAGCATCACAAATCGTCATCATAAATCCTCTCATCCAACATTTTCTTTTAATCATTATAACTTCTAATTTTCTATGTAATAAATTTTCTAATAAAGGCTGAATTGTTGTATGAATTTCACCTCTACGCATATTTGCAATTTCTAAATCAAATACTAAACAACCATCTCTTTCCTCATGTATATGTAATTTTATAACTTCATACAAATATCCCTCTAAACCTTTTCGTATTTGATTTTCATAGTTACCATCTGTATGGACTTTTTGAATCTGTTCTGCATTATATTGTAATGCTGTTGCCATATTTTTTAATACTTCTGCACCTGTATCATGAATCTGTTCATAATATTCTGCCAACAATTGAAAAATCCCTGCATAATTATGAATTTGTCTTCGTAATATATTATCATTGTTTAAAAAATATTCATTTTGTTTTATTTCCTTTTGATATAAAAATGATAGATGTTCTTCACGTATAAAAATAACAAAAGAAAGAGCTATCATATAAACAATACATTCTTCTTGATGAAATGGTTTTGAAATCATAAAAAAAGTTAATAAAGCAACAAGAAAAAGTCGTTCTTTTTTTAAAATTACACATAATAAAATCATATAAATTTGCTCAAAAGATATCCCTGAATATAAAAAGACAAGGCTTAGTAATATAATTGTTGTTTTACTACTACAAACACATGCAATACAAATATATGTTAAAAATAAAATACTTATTTGATATTGAGAAAATATAGAGCTTATATATAATCCGACAGTTAATATCATTACCCCAAACATACTTTCCGTAAATCGATAAAAATGTTTTTCATAAGAAACTGAATGAGCTATTTCTTTCAATAAAATCCAAGCCATAATAGATTCTAAAAACATATATGGATGTAACCCTATCGCTCGATATCCATAAGGCAATAATACAATTGCTACAATATAAGGAATCCATTCATAAATCGATTTATTTAAATATTTTAACATATAAATTAAAACATAAATCAAAGTAAATCCTAAAGCGTAAAAATAGGTAATCAAAGTATTTCTATACAACATACTAACCAATATTGCAAATGTTCCTATATATGCTTCGCGATGATTCCTTAAGTAAGAATAGGATATAAATAAGAAAATACTAAATGGCGATAAAATTGTAGTTGTGCTTCCTAAAAATAATGCGATACACGTACATAGAACATCAGAAAATGATATTTTGGGTCTTCCTCTTTCTTTTTTTAGAATTACTTTTTCCAACAGAAACCACCTCTTTCTTCCACGATTATAAAAGAATGTATTTTTGTTTTCTGTCGTTTTTTGTGATTGAACTTTATTTTTATAATATATTTTAATCTAAGCAATCTTTCACTTTTTCTTTAATATCATTAAATAATAAACTATTTCGATCCAAATGAGATTTTACATCTATAATTCTTGCAGTATTAATCCATTTTGCATCATTTAAAAATAATACCGATTCTTTATTCATTCCTTTAATTTTTCCAAGTCTCATTAAATGTTTTTTCCCTTTGGGATTATCTTTACTATACGCTTGCATATAAGCTCCATGATTTCCACTCATAGGTACTACAAACGCCTTATTATGAAATAATGTTAATATTAATCCAAAATGTTGAAAACCAATTTCATAAATATATGCTTCTCCAAAATCAATATAACAAATATCTCCTACACGAATGTCTACTCCTAATTCGTTACAACTTGTTATATTCCTTCGCTCACGATAATTTGCATCACTAATCAATTTCGGCAGTGCATCTTTTACATCCAATGTTTCATATTCCTTTGTTTGTTCTTCAATAAACATATCTACCAATTGGTTCCAATATCCTTTACCTGTAATTTTCCCTTTTTTTTCTTCACTATCTATTAATTCCTGTAATTCTTTGATTTCCATACACATCACCTCATATTACTATACTTGTTATACGAGAAAAATTCGTAAATCTTAAAGAAAATAAAGATTCATTAAAGGAATAATTAGATTTAACAATAAAAGTATAAAATAAAAACCCATGAATTTTATTCACAGGTCATTTCTTTTTTTTTAATATTTTAAGTGTTTTTCTTTTAACTGTTTTTATAAGCGATAACAATGGATGATATTTACTTGATATCATATGACTTCCTTCTATAAATAATTCAACAATAAGTACAAAAATTGATAAAACAATAAATCCCGCTGTTTTATTAATTAGATATATATATGCAGTAAATCCAAACAATGCCGTTACTATATATAAAATAATAACTGTATTTCGTTGTCCAAATTTTTGCATCAGCAGATGATGTACATGCTTTTTATCCGCTTCCGAAAATTTATGTCCTGATAATTTTCGTCGTAAAATAGCACCCAATGTATCAATAATTGGAACAATTAATAATAATATTGGTAAAGCTAATGTCATAATTGTTGAACTTTTAAATCCTAACAAAGAAATTGCTGATATATTAAATCCCAAAAATAATGCGCCACAATCCCCCATAAAAATACTTGCAGGATGTGCATTATAAACAAGGAATCCCAATGTAGCTCCAGCTAAAATCAAAGACATAACCGGAATATCTAATCTACCATCTTCCATTGACAAACATGCAATAACAATTAAACAAATTGCACTAATACCTCCAGCTAATCCATCTAAACCATCAATTAAATTAACTGCGTTTGTAATTCCAATAATCCAAATGAAAGTCACTAATACAGAGATTAGCCCCATATTAATTTGAATACCGAATGGTAACCGAATTGTATCTAATCCAACTTTTCCTACTGCCATTAATACAATTGCCGCAACTACTTCAAAGGCAAGTTTTTGTTTTGGAGAAAGAGTGATCATATCATCAATCAATCCTCCAAGAAACATAATACTCCCTCCAACTAAAATACCATTAATTGTCATATCTGTTTTCATAAATATAGCCATACATATGATAAACGATATATAAATAGCTACACCACCAATTCTAACTATTTTTCCATGGTGCACTGTTCTTTCATTTTCTATTGCATACACTTCTAACTTTGTTGCAATAACTTTTAAAAATGGTGTAATAATTAAAGATAATACCATTGGGATCAGCAGATATTTAATAAAATCCATAGATCCACCTCACTTACATTTTTCGTATATTAGCGAACTAAATGTAAATTTTCTAATAAGATTCCAGTACCCTCTGCAACACAGCGTAGAGCATTTTCAGCTACATATACTGGAATATGTAATTCATGTCTTAATAATTCATCAATACCATTTAACAAGGCCCCACCACCTGTTAATACAATACCTCTTGTAACGATATCACTCGCTAATTCAGGAGGCGTTTGTTCCAATACTGTTTTACAAGCACGAACAACATCTTGTAAACTTTCTTCCATACTACCGCGAATTTCATCCGAACATAATGTAGTTGTTGTTGGTAAACCTGAAACTAAATCACGTCCACTAACTTCCATTACATCATTTTGTCCTGTTTGCCATGCAGTACCAATCGTTTTCTTAATTTCTTCTGCTGTACGATCTCCTATTAATAGTTTTTTCTCTTCTTTTACAAACTTCATAATATCACGATCAAATGTATCACCAGCAATTTTCAATGATGTACTTGATACGATTTCACCTAATGAAATAACTGCAACATCTGTTGTTCCACCACCTATATCAAGCACCATACATCCACTTGGTTTTCCAATATCAAGTCCTGCTCCAACAGCTGCAACTTTTGGTTCTTCTTCAATATAAACTTTTTTTGCTCCTGCACGATATGCAGCGTCACGAATTGCATTTCTTTCAACGCTTGTAATATTACTTGGACAACAAATTAAAATTGTCGGGCGTTTAAACATTCCTTTGATTGCTAATTTTTTAAAGAAAAAGTTTAACATAATTTCTGTTACTTCAAAATCTGCAATTACTCCATCTTTCAATGGTCGAATCGCAAGAACTCTTCCTGGTGTTCTACCTAACATATCTTTTGCTTCTTGTCCTGCTGCTAAGCATTTTTTTGTTTCTGCATCTATTGCTACGACGCTTGGTTCATCAATAATGATACCTTCGCCTTTTACATACATAAGTAAATTTGCTGTTCCTAAATCGATTCCAACTTCTTTTGAAAACATAGCCTTTCCTCCCATCATAAGGTATACAACATTATATCATAAAAATTTTATTTAAGAAGCAATTTTATGAAACTTAATTCATCCTTAAGAATTAAACGCTTTCTTTTGTAAAAGAATGAAAAAAAGTACCTTTTACAGTACTATTTTTCATTCCTCAATGGTTTTCCATAAATTGTTTTAGGATCCACTATTTCCCCTTTTTTTTCTACTACAACATGTACATGATTTCCAAGTTCTTTATTATATATATTCTTACCTGCTTTTCCTATTACATCTTTTTGATTTATGGAATCACCTTTTTTATATTTTATATCTGATAAACTCTGGTATGTAATCTCTATATCATCACTCTTAATGGTTATCGTATTACCAAACAATTCATCATTTCTCACATCAACTACATTTCCACCATAAATTGATAAAACATCAAAAGCTTCATCATTTTTTGCATAATCAATTCCTTGATTTGCACGATATACACCTTCAAATTTACTAATACTTGAAACATCATGATCTTTTCCATCAAAATATTCTAAAACTGTTCTTACTTCTCCATCAAAGGGTAATATTGCTTTTTGTTGCATATTAGGTAAGGTCAATACAGGAACTTTGGTTTCATGGAAAACAGCGGATTCTCTTTCTTTTTTCTTACCATAATACTGATAACATAGAAATGTTGCTCCTATAATTACTGCACAACACAAAAATATTAAAAATCTTTTTTTTACTATATTCATTTGTTTTGTATAACTATACATTTCATCACCTCTAGTGATGATTATTCCCTATATAATTACCTTTATACATCCATTTTTTCAATCTTTATATCTGTATAGTAATGATGCAAAATTTTTTTATAATCTGCTTTTTTTAATGCCATCTGCTGTGCTCCAACTTGTGACATCCCTACACCATGTCCATATCCTTTCGTAGTAATATAATAAATTCCATTCTCTTTTTTTATAGAAAAACAAGAAGATCTTAAATTCAATTTTTCTCTTACTTCTCTTCCTGTAAGAACAACACCATCAATTGTTAAATCTTTTATATATCCACTTTGATAGAAATGAATATGCTCAATATTCGATACTATATTTATAAATCCTAATTTATCTGAAAATTCTTTTTCAGAAATTTGAATCGTTTGTAAATATTCTTTACTATTTTGATCCCATGAAGAATCCACACTTTTTAAATATGGTAATGCATTTGTCCAATATTCATCAGCATTTGCCGTTTTTCCACAAGACGATGAATAAAATAATGCAGAAATAGGTTTTCCTTTATATGTGATAATTTCATCTTCTGTTTCATGAATAGCCTTTAATACTTTTTCTTTATTCGCTGCATATTCTGTTTTCCATATTTGTTTTAATTGTTCATCATCGTGATAAACTTGTGTTTGCACCGTATCATCAACTTGTAAATTTCTTTGAACCACAAATGTCCTTGCTGCTACACATTGTGCTTTTAATGCTTCTAATTCATAAGATACTGGCATTTCAGAACCAATAACTCCATATAAATAATCATCCATGGAAAGTTTTAAAACTGTACCATCCTGCCTAGTTACAGTAACCTTCTTATCACTTTTTTTATCATTCTTTTGTTTTGCAATAAACGAATTCATATCTGCCCACTTTATTTGTGAAACATCATCCATATGTAACCATAAGTAAAAAATCAATACAATACACACTACGAGTACTACGGTTTTACAAAATTCTTTCACCATACTTCCTCCCTATATTTCATCATATGGAAAATTTTTCTACTTATGACTCATTATAATCCATTAAATAAAGAAATATTTAATAAAAATTGAGCAACTAAATATCCTAAAGCTAAGGATAATAAAAGCAATAACATTTGCACTTTCCCAGGTTTTCTAACATTACAAAATAATTCAAATTTAACACCACTTAAAGCCCAAAAAGAAGCCATAAAACAGCATATATACACAATAAAAGTTACCATAAAATATCTCATATAATCTCCTTTTCTTTCTATTCAAATATTTTATAAAGAAAAATACATCAAAAGTATATATATCTTTCAATGTATTTCATATCATCTATAATCTTTATTAAAATAGATACTAGAACTAGATATTACTAGCAAAAATAATAATCCGGTCTGAATCCAATATACTGTATAATCTAATAACCCATGAATTAGCACACTGGAAATAAAACATACAATTAAAGAACTCAATTTAATATCTATTTTATTCTTTATAATTTTGTAAACTTCTTTTAAATTACTTCCTATATATACACTAAAAATTAATACACCAATTATCCCATGACTTAAAATTGGATCCAAATATACACTATGCGCATGTTGCGTTGCATGTCCATTATACATTTTATAAATATGATTATATGTCAATGGACCTTCTCCTAATAGAGGATGGGCTTTTATACCTTTTACTGCAGTAATCCATATATTAGATCGTTTCATAAAATCTTGTAAAAGTGTAACTCTTTGAAATAATTCTGGTTTCAATAATAAAATTCCGAAAGCCCCTCCAACACTTGCTACAGAAAAAGTAAAATACTTATAACTATGATTCATAAAAAACATGAAGGGAACAGTTATTATAAATGGAACCCAAGCAGTTCGACATCCAGTTAAATATAAAGCAAATAAATTTATTAGTATAGTAAATCCATAAAAACAGACTATCTTCATATTTCTTATACTCATTAATTTATACATACAAATCAATACAACAAACTCAATCATCATTGCATAATAATTTGCATTAAAGAAAAAAGAATTAATTCTATATTTTGGACTATCTTCTACATAAAAATCCCAAAAAGAATACCCTAATTTATTTGTAATATGGATATATTCGATAATACCAACAACAACACATCCTAAAGATAAAATACAACAAAATGTTAAAATTAATTCAAATAAATTTTTATTAATAACTGTTCGAAAATAAAGAACAAATAAGATTAATAAAAATATACCAATTCCACAAGCAGCTCCTAGCCAATTTTTATATAACAATGCAATCAATGTCGTTAAAAAACAAAATATTATTGCATAATTTGATCTCGGTACTTTTTTAATAATTTCTTTTATTCTTCCTTTTTTTACTAAATATACTAAAGATGCTAAAATAGCTACTATTGTACAATAGAAAGGTAAAAATATTGAACAAGATACTCCTAGTACAATATGCTCATCTATCGATAAACAATCTAGTTTCTCATGAATAAAAGTTTTTATTTTATTCATCTTTTTTCCTCCCATAAAATTATATTCATTATACCATCTTATACATTACTTATGATATAGATGATAGCAATTTTATGGAATAAAACATACAAAATTACTAAATTTCCATATCATTATTTAAAAAACTTCACAATTTATAAAATAAATCACGAAGTTTTTATCTCTATTTTAATGTAATTCTCGCAATTGATTATCGATATTTTTTATTTCTTCACTCATTGATTTTACGATATTTTCATTTTCTGCTAATTCTTTTGTTTTACCTTCTAGGTTATCCGAAGCTGGTTTATATTCATTATAAATAGCATCTGCTGCTTTCATCAATTCTGTATATTTCAAATTCATTTCATTCATTTTTGCTTTAGCTTCTTCAAGTTTTACCTTTAAAGCTTCTTTATCTGCTCCCTCTGGAGTCGAATTATATTGACTTTCTATATTTTTTAGATTATTTTCTGCATCCATATATTCACTAGTTTTTTTGAAACTGCTAGCATTATTTTGTGCTTCTTCAACTTTTTTATATTTTTCTTGTAATGCTTTTGTATCTTTTTTTATTTCAGCCTGTAATTCTTTAATTCTTTTCTCTGCATTTTTCTTTTTCTTTTCATAAATTGATTTTTGTTCCTTTAAAGAAGAAATTTTTGCTGAATTATCAATTACATTTTTATTTTCATTTTCTGTAGATTCTTCGGATTTATTTGGGATTTTTGTTGGTTTTGTGGAATGACCAGATTGTGGTAATTTTTCTGTAGTTATTTCTGAATTATTCGGTTTTTTAAATTTATTCAAAACTGCCTTAGCACCTACAAAAACTCCACCTAAGATAACGAATGCGATAACAATAATAATGACATAGGTTATTATTTTATTTATTTTTTTACTCTTTTCCGTATCAATTTCTTCTACTTCACTTTCTTCTCCATCCTCTATTTTTCTTTTTGGAAATAAATGAAATTTAGATTTTTCTGTTTCTTCTTCCTCTTCATCTTCAACAAAAATTAAATCATCTTCTTGTTCTTCCTCTTCATTTGAAGATTCTAATGTTGTTTTTCCATTCATAATAACTAAAGTTTTTTCCATAGTATCATCTACAAATTTATCCTTATTTGTTTCAAACACTTGTGTATCTGCACTTATATTTGCAAAAGAAGATGTTTTCTTTGGTTCCTCAAAGATTGATGATTGATACTTGTTTCCTGTTAATGGATTAATATCATTTTGTTGTGCTTTAAAAATTGCCTCTTGCTCTTCTTTTTGTTTTTTCATTTCTTTAATTTTTTGATGCAAATCAGTATCTTGACTGTAATCATTTATAATATCGTTTAATTCATCATTTTGATTATGTTTATTGTTTTCTTTATTTTGCATAGTATCCTCCATTATATAATTTATTAAATTATGTAATTTAATTACATTGCTTTCTTATTATAACATTGAAAACAAGAGAATTTATAATTCAATTCTTAAATTTCTATTAATAATAATTAGTTATTTCTTACTATCTTCATATTTTGAAATGGATAAAATACATATACATCTTTTCCAACAATATCTTCTTTGTCAAATGGTCCTACTGCTCGTGAATCATAAGATACAACTCGATTATCCCCCATTAAAAAATATTCATTTTCTTTTAATGTTATTTCAGGGAAATCTTCTGTAAATTTCACATGATTACCATTTGAATCTGTATTTTTTCTTATCGATTTTACATAATCATTATCTAAATAAGGTTCATCTAGTGGTTTTCCATTTATATAGACAATATCATTTTTTGCATAAATTTTATCTCCTGGCATTCCAATTACTCTTTTTACCCAATTTTCTTTTGTATCCTTATTATAAACAATAACGACATCTTGTCGCTGTACGCCATTTATTTTTTTTAAAAATATATTCATAATTCCTAATTCATTATTATGTAACGTAGGATACATACTATCTCCTTCTACATGAACTGGTTTAAAAACAAAATTTGTCAACAATATAACAACAACCAAACACAGTATAAATGTTTTAATTAAGTCAAATAATTCTTTCTTCCAATTTGTTTGTTCTTCCTTTTTTTTAGCTGTCATATCTTTTTCATCATTTATAATAATTGCTTCATATTCCATATTTAAATTATCTTTATTTTCTTCCATAAAAAAAGCTCCTTTCGGCTTGATATATATTATACCACTAAATAAATCTTTTTATTAGAAAATATTCTATTTCATAAAAAAGATGTGACTACTTGATCAAAACGCCTAATTGTTATTTTTTAATCTAACTTTTAGAGGTCAATTCGTACGTATCACACCTTTTTTATTTTTATTTAATTGTAATTTTTTAAGAAGTCGTAATTTAAATATATTTTTTAATTTCTCCTATATTATGAATAATAATATCTGCTTGACTTTGATCAATTTGATATTGACTATCTTTATAAGCTATTACTTTCATCCCAGCGTTCTTACCAGCTAGAATTCCATAAAAACTATCTTCCACAACAATACATTCATAAGGTTTTACCCCTAATTTAGATGCTGCTGTTAAATAGATTTCTGGGTTTGGTTTACTTTCATTAAACATTTCACCACTTAAAACAATATCAAACGTATTATTTAATTTACATTCATTTAACATTGTTTTTATTTGTTTTCGTAAAGAGCTACTAGCAATCGCTGTATGATAACCCTTTGATTTCAACCATGATAACGTTTCTTTAACAGAGGGATTTAGAATATCGCCATAATAGATTGGATGGGCTTTACAATATTTTTCAAATCGTTCATTAAATTGAGATAAACTCCAATTTACTTTCATATATTGAATGCATTGTAAATTGGTATATTCATAGGATGTTCCAATTAAACTGTGCATAAATTGATCAGTAGCAGTTACACCATATTCTTTCATAAAATCTACTAATTGTTCAATATTTTTGGATTCACTATCAACCAAAACTCCATCCATATCAAATAATACTGCTTTTATCATCATTTCAATTCCTTATAAATTTCTTCTTATTTTTTATTATAATAAACCAATCCAAGCACAGAAAATTGAAAGGATAATAATAGAAACAATTAAAATAACAGGATTTACTTGTTTTTTCTTTAATAACCAGAACAATACTAGTGTAATAACCATTGGTAAAAAATTAGGGAAAATTCGGTCAAAAAATTCTGTTTGAAGTGCAACTTCAATTCCACCATCAACTTTAATAACAGGTAAAAGTTGAACTGAAACATAAGAAGCGATTAAAGCCCCAATAACTGTAATACCTAAAATAGTTGCAGAATTTGCAATTGTATCTGAATTTTCAGTAATGATATCAATTGATTTTGTACCTAAATTATAACCCATATGCGTCCATACAATACGTAAAATCCAAATCACGATATAAGTAACAACAAAAATAATTGGTCCAACAATTGATCCTTGTGCTGCAAATGAACATGAGATCCCTGCTACAATTGGTAATAAAGTAAACCAGAAAATAGCATCTCCAATACCTGCAATTGGACCAAA
This sequence comes from Longicatena sp., assembly GCA_029258245.1. Classification (GTDB taxonomy): domain Bacteria; phylum Bacillota_I; class Bacilli_A; order Erysipelotrichales; family Erysipelotrichaceae; genus Longicatena_A. The sequence goes on from JARHZK010000228.1 coordinate 19,908, forward strand.
TAGTGCTAACTTTAAACCTTTAATTGTGTCACGACTTGCTCCACCTTCTTCTAATGACATCATCAATCCCATTAAGAATCCCACTAAATTAGGATGTGTATTAATAAATTCTAGATTATCTGTCATTGCTGCAGAAATTTTTTCTTTATCATCACCATATATTTTTTTTAATGCTGGTAACATTGCCCATGTAAATCCACATGCTTGCATACGTTCATAATTAAATGATGCTTGTAATAAAGATGAACGAATACCTAATTTAGTTATATCTTTTTTTGATAATTTTCTAGATTCCAACATTTTCATTACCTCCTAAATCTCCAGCTGATTGTATCAATTCATTGATTTCTTCCTTACGTTGTTTTACACCAAAGAAATCAATTAAAGCAAACACAGTTCCTAACATTGCAACTGGCAATAAGTTAGGCATATCAATAAAACAAGCCATCAAGAATCCTGAAATAAAATATGGAATATATTTTGCTTTCATCATGACACGTAATAACATTGCAAAACCTACTGCAGGTAAGATACCACCAGCAACTTCTAAACCGTGTGTAATTACTTCTGGTAATGAAGTAACAAATGCAATCATTGGTTGCTGTGCAACATAAGTACATAAGAATGATAAAAGTCCATAGGATAATGAAACAATAGCCATTGTAGTAAAGTTAATTTTAGAAATTCCCCTTACATCTGCTTCAGCTGCACATTTATCGGCTTTCCCCATAAAGAATGAGAAAGTTGAATAAAAGAATAAAATAACATATTGTCCTAAGAATGAAAATGGTAAACATAATCCTAATGCAGCTTTCGTATCACATCCTGTTGTGTATGCTAATACAGTTCCCATTAAACCAGCAAATACTGGATTTGGTGGTTGTGTTCCTCCTGCTGGTGTTAACCCTGCAAATGTTAATTCAATAATTGCTCCGACCTTTAATCCTAATTCTACATCACCTAAAATAATTCCAGTTAAGGTCGCTACGATTAATGGACGGAAAACAAAGAACGCTTCAAGGAAGAAATCAAGACCAACTAAAATTGTCATGATTGCTAATAAAATTCCTTGTACTAATGTAATTTCCATAATAATTTTTCCTCCTTTTCTTTGTATTATTATTCAATTGTTATTTTAGAATCTCCAGGCACATCCTGAATATATACATTCAAACCTTTTGATGCTAAATATTTTAAATCATCCATGTCATTATCATCTACATATACTTTTTTTGATAATGATCTTTTCCCATCTGAAAAATGCATGTTTCCAACATTAACATCTTTCAATTCTACTCCTAAATCTACTAAACGACGTACATCTTTAGGAGTTCTACAAACAATAAAAATCTTTTGTGTAGGTGCTGCTTTATGAATAATTTCTGCAGTATGTTCAATTGTAAAGAATCGAATTCCTGCTCCAGAAGATTTTGCTGTCATCGCCATTAAAGACTGTACAGTTTTATCTTCTGCAGTAGTATCATCTGCAACCACAATTAAATTGGCACCTATTGTTTTTGTCCATGTTACCCCCACTTGTCCATGAACTAAACGATTATCAATACGAGTTAATAAAATATTTGGCATATTTACACCTCCATCTACCTTTCACTTATATATAGCAAAAAGCGTGCCAACCTAGTGTCGATCACGCTTTTTACTCATTTCGTGTTTTATTTGAAGTAGTTTAAGATAAATAAAGCCTCTATATCCGATATTTCGACACTATATCTTTGACTAACGCCACTAAATGCTTCTTTTACAATAAGAATTCTATCTTTTTCTTCATTTAATTGTTTTTCCATTCCGCTTACTTCTGTAATTGCTTGTTTCAAAATTAATCTTTCTATCAAACAACTTATATGTATATATAATCCTACCTTTTTGATAGCATCAATTTCTTGATTTAAATCTTTTTCAAGATAAGTAACAATTTCTACAACATCATTAATTATTTTTTCTCCATTTAATATAGTCAAATGATTTACAATATTTGATAAAGTAAAATTCTTTGTAATATTTTTTCTAAATTCGTCTAATTCTTCATCATTTAAATATTCCTTCATAATTCTCTCAATAACTTCAAATTCATCATTCATCATAACACTTTCAATTGCCATAAAAGGAATATTTTCTATTTTAGGATCTAATGTTCCTACAATCAGTTCTACATTATAACGATTAAATATAAAATCTTTTGTACCATTTTCTGCTAATTCCTTATAATTATATGGAATAATGACTAAATCGATTTTTCTTGGCAACGACATTACTAATAATTCACATATTTTTTGTGCTGCTCCAAATCCAGTTGCACATATTGTTAAAATTGATTTTTGTTTTGTACTACTTTTCACAAAATGCGTTGATATTTTATATTTTTCATTGATATTTTGCAAAACTTCTTCAACACACTTACCTTGCAATATATAATTTCCAACTTCTAAAGCCATACCGGTAGATACATTATTTATAATTCCAATATTATAATCAAAAACTGTTTTTATTTTTTTATAAATTGCTTCTAAACTTCCCATATCTACCAAAAAAATTAATTCTTTTATAGAACTTTTTCTCTTTATATATTCTTCAACTAATTTTGCTATTTTATCTATTGAAATATTTATTTCCATATCTATGCCATCAAAAATATACTGTCCTAACATTCTATTAACCGTTTCTGCAATACTACTTGCAGTTGAATATCCATGACATAATATTACTCCTCCATACGAACTATCTCCTTCTTCTTGATACTTTTCAAAGGCTACAGTAATCATAAATAATAAAAGATTATCTACTTCAATATCTAAATTAATTTTTATATTATCAATTATCTCCGTTGCAATATTAAAAGCTCTAGGTAAATGTTCTTGTAATTCATCCTTCATATTATCGATCATTTCTTTATTTTCACTTATCCAAATATTTGCATCGGTATAATTTTTTGAATATTCCAATAATATCTTAGAATATATTTTTATTTCATTATTTGGGATAGATAAAGAATACTTATTCATGACAATAGAAAAAATTTTATCTAGTAATTTAAGTAAATATTCCTCACTTGTATTACTTTGATAACTTCCATGAAACATGACATAATCAATATATCGCTCAATAATTAATTCTACTTTATCAATATAAGAGTCAAATATATCATTGCTTTTTTCATATTGCATATATACATCTAAAACTTGTTGATATACTTTTAATATATAGGATGAATCATCTAAACAACTATTTAATGTTGTGATTGGTATTAAATTTTCTTGTGTATTATGAGCAGATGATTTTAATTGCATCGTCTTTAATGTTGGAAAAATATATTCTGGTAAATCTTTCACTTTCACTACTAAATTATGTGATTCTTTATTTAGTAAAAAAGAATTTGCACATGCACCTTTTATAGCATTTTTTAAAGTTCCTACATTCCCAATAAAATCAAAATCCATTAAGGTCTGGTATGCCAAGTTACTAATAAATATTTCCTTATTTAAACGTTGACTTTCTTTATTAAAAATTTCATAAATTAATTCTCTTTTTTCAACTAATGGTCTTTCCTTTAATGATGGAACTGTTATAATTATTGGAATTCTTCTTAATAATGTTTTTAATAGTGCATTTTGCGGATTTTCTGTAGTTGCAAAAACTAATCTGCATTTCGATGTATACCAATTATCATTATCTCCAACTTTATGATACATTTGTTTATCCATAAAAAAGAATAGTTTTTCTTGACATTCTGCTTTCAAGCAATGTACTTCATCTAAAAATAAAATTCCTCCATCAGCTAAAGCGATTAATCCATCATTATCTTCTTCGGCACCTGTATATGCTCCTTTTACATTTCCAAATAAATTTGTTGTTAATAATTCAGGATTATTGGCATATTCAGAACAATTCACTGCAATAAATCTTTTATCTTTGTCAATTATATGTTGATTTAACGCATATTCATACATCATCGATGCAATCATACTTTTTCCAGTTCCAGTTGGCCCTTGAATAAGAATAGGCAATCCCCCAGGATAAGTAACTGCCGCTTTACAATGATCAACCACACTTGCTAAAGAGTTATTATATCCTATTAAATTTTCAAAATCTTTTCTTTCTTCTACAAAACAACTTATAAATTCATCAAAAGACTCATATACATCTTTCTTACATTTCTTCCCTTTTTTTTCTTCAATTACATCTCGTGCAAAAAAATATACAGGTCTAGTATTTATTTTGATAACTTCTTGTTGTTTTACTTTTTCGTTTAAATATTGTGAGACTGTATTTCTTCCTATATTTAATCCAATCGCAATATCCGCAGCAGTAAAAATTTTATTTTCTTTTATTTCATTTTCTTTTGTTCTTTTTATTAATTCTAAAAATACTTCTTCTCTCATAATCTTACCTACATTCTCATCTTTTTCTTTTCATTAATTCATAATTCAATTCCGTAAACTTTTCAACCGTAGTTCCTGGCACATCTTGATAAAATAATTGAACCTCTTTACTCAATATATAATTTATATCATCAATATCTTCTTTCGATAAATATACTTTATGATTAAATGCTACTCTTTCTCTTTCATAATGAATATTTCCAACATTAATACGAGATAATTCAATTCCTCCCTCTAATATTTTTCTTGCAATTTGAAATGAGGGAATTATTAAAAATATTTTCTTATACTTGGCCAATTCATCATAACTATCAATAAACTTATCAACTGTATAGAATATAATATTTAGATTAGCTGCAGTTGCAACACACTGCATGAGTTTTTGCGAAAATGGACTAGTAGCAGTTGTATCATCTACAACTACTAATGAATGAATATTCAATACATGTCCCCAAGTAATTCCTACTTGTCCATGTACTAAACGATTATCAATTCTTGTCAATACGATATTACTATCACTCATATATAATACCCCCTAACTTAAAAAGTTCATTTATGTATATTATTTTACCATATTAAATTTAATAGTTTTATAAATACATTTATTATATAATAATATTTGCATTTGAAAGGTAGTTTGATAAACATGAAAGCAAAACAAAATTTAATTCCTAAAGTAAAACAAACCCAAACCATAACTACACGTCAATTACAAGATTTAAAAATACTAGAGTTTTCAAATTATGAACTTCAACAATATATTGAAAATGAACTTGAATCAAATCCACTTCTAGAACAAGATTTTTCTTATGAAGATGGATATATTAGTAAATGTGAATGTAATTTTGAACTTATGTTAAATTATATTGTTCAAGAAGAATCACTACAAAATGTTGTTCAACAACAAATTCATTGTTACTCAAAACCAATTCATATAGATTTAGCTGATTTTTTATCTAATCTGCTAAACGATAATGGATATCTTACATATTCAAATAAAGAAATACAAAAATACTTTCCACAATACACCATAGATGATATTGAAGACACTATTAATATTTTACAAACATTTGAACCATGTGGAATCTTCGCTCGTAATTTACAAGAATGTCTTTTAATCCAATTAACATCTATGAATCAGAAGCACTCTACTCTTGCAATCTTATTGGTAAATGATTTTTTAGAAGATATTGCTTCTAACAATCTCGATAAAATTGCAAATTATCTACATACAGATATTAACGATATTAAAGATGCAATTAAATTAATAAAATCATTAAATCCTAAACCTGGCTCTAATTATGCCTCATCATCCATATACTTATATCCAGATATATATATTTCCATTGAAGATCATGAGATAAATATTGAATTATTTAGAAAAAATTTTGGCTTACGTCTAAATTCTCTTGATTTCTTATCCCATTACGATGAAACAAAGAAATATTTAAAACAAGAAAAAACAAAAGCAGAACATTTACTTTCTAGTATTCAAAAACGTAATTCTACACTCTTACATATCACTGAATCAATTATTGCTCATCAGTTACCATTCTTTATCGAAGGAAAAGCATTAAATCCTTTATTATTAAAAGATATAGCAAATGATTTACATTATAGCGAATCAACAATTAGTCGATGTATTGCAAACAAGTCTTTAATATATAATATGCAAACAATCCCACTTAAATATTTTTTTGTAAAATCTATATCTAAAAATAGTAAAAGTATAAATGAAGTACAAGAAATTTTAAAAGAATTAATTCACTCTGAAGATAAAAAAAATCCCTTAAGTGATCAACAATTATCAGAAATATTAAACCAAAAAGAAATGAAAATTTCTAGAAGAACTGTTTCAAAATATAGAACTATACTACATATTCCGAATGCTATACAAAGAAAAATATAAAAGAGGTTATATAGATTTGAACATCTGAGATGCCCCTCAAAGTTAGATTTAAAACCTAACGATTAGGAGATCGATTCATACCTAAAATAACCTCTTTTATTTAACTATTATATACATGTATACGATTCATTGCTTTTGCTAATGCAACTTCAGCACGTTTGATATTTATGTTACTATCTTGCTTTTTCAAACGAGCTTCAGCTCGTTCTTTCGCACGTTTTGCACGTTCAATATCAATTTCTTCTCTACCTTCGACAGCATCACTTAAAATGCGCATTTCATTATCTGCAAATTGCATTAAACCACCAGCCATTGCATAGTCTTTTTTTTGCTTATTTTCTGTAATTGTACATTTACAAGTTTTAAGCATTGCAACAATTGGCATATGGTTAGAAAGAATTGTTGTTTCCCCTTCTACTGTTGTTAGATGAACTTCTTCCACTTCTCCCTCTTTATATAATCCAAGAGGAGTAATGATTTTTAGCTTAATCATAAAATTAGCCTTCCATTGCTTTCGCTTTTTCTACGACATCCTCAATTGTAGAAGCAAACATAAATGCTTGTTCTGGTAAATGATCATATTTACCTGCTAACAATTCTTTAAAGCTACGTACTGTATCTTCTTTTGATACATAACATCCTTTAATACCTGAGAATACTTCTGCTACATGGAATGGTTGAGATAAGAAATTACGTACACGACGTGCACGGTTTACAATAATTTTATCTTCTTCACTTAATTCATCCATACCTAAGATAGCAATAATATCTTGAAGTTCTTTATATCTTTGTAAGATTTGTTGAACTCCTCGAGCAACCTCATAATGTTCTTCTCCAACTACAAGTGGATCTAAGATTCTTGAACTTGATTCTAATGGATCCACTGCTGGATAAATTCCTAAAGCAGCAATATCACGGTCAAGAACTGTTTTTGCATCCAAGTGTGTAAATGCTGTTGCTGGAGCAGGGTCAGTTAAATCATCTGCTGGAACATAGATTGCTTGAACAGACGTAATTGATCCATCTTTTGTAGAAGTAATACGTTCTTGTAATTGTCCCATTTCAGTAGCAAGTGTTGGTTGATATCCAACAGCACTTGGCATACGTCCAAGTAAAGCACTAACTTCTGAACCTGCTTGTGTGAAACGGAAAATATTATCAATAAATAATAATACATCTTGATGTTGAACATCACGGAAATATTCTGCCATTGTAAGTCCTGTTAAACCAACACGCATTCTAGCTCCTGGTGATTCATTCATTTGTCCATAAACAAGAACTGTTTTATCTAATACACCACTATCTTTCATTTCATGGTACATATCATTACCTTCACGTGTACGTTCTCCAACACCTGTAACAACTGATTTACCACCATGTTCTTTGGCAATGTTATGAATCAATTCTTGAATTAATACTGTTTTACCTACACCGGCACCACCGAATAAACCAATTTTACCACCTTTAGAATAAGGACATAATAAGTCAATAACTTTAATTCCTGTTTCTAACATTTCTGCAGATGTTTGCTGTTCATCAAATGTTGGTGCACTACGATGAATTGGCATACGTTTTTCCGTATTTACTTTTCCTAATCCATCGATTTCACGTCCTAATACGTTGAACATTCTTCCTAGGATTTCATCTCCTACAGGTACTTCAATTGGAGCCCCTGTATCAATTGCATCCATTCCACGTACTAATCCATCTGTACTTCCCATTGCAACACAACGTACACGTTCATCACCTGTATGTTGCGCAACTTCAACAATCAAAGATTCTTGATTTTCCAAAGGAATTTCGATAGCGCTTAATAGCTGTGGAAGTTCTCCGTTCTCGAAAGCAACGTCAACAACTGGACCGATGACTTGCACAATTTTTCCAATATTTTTACTCATCAACTATTCGCTCCTTCCATAGCGTTGACACCACCGACGATTTCCGTAATTTCCTGGGTAATAGCGGCCTGTCTAGCCTGGTTAAATTGTAATTCTAACGTTTCTTTAATTTCTTCTGCATTATCTGTTGCACTTTCCATTGCCATACGACGACTTGCTTGCTCACTGGTTTTTGTTTCTAAAAAGAAACTATATAGAAGTGAACGAACATACATTGGAACAAGATTATCTAAAATTTGATCCCCTGCTGGTTCAAAAATGGTAACTGCACTAGATTTTTTTACATGTTCAGCATCTTTTTCCACTGGTAATAATTTTACGAATTGTGGTTCAAAGCTTACTGAGTTAACAAAATGTGTGTATAATATACGAATTTCTGATATTTCTTTATTGCGGTATTTTTCTAATATTTCATCCGCAATAGCTACAAGTTCACTATAACACTCATCCTCTAAATCCGTTTCTTCTCTAACAACATGAAAATTTTTATTGCGAATCCAATTCGCTCCACGGCTACCGATCATCACAAATTCACCATCATTTCCAATTTCATTTTGTAACATACGATAAATATTGGCGTTATATCCACCACATAATCCCATATCACTTGTAAACACAATGGTTAATGGTTTTGCATTTTCATTTTTTGTTAAATATGGATGACGAGAATGTTCAATAGAAGATAATATTTCTTGCACAGTTTCTTTTAGATAATGTGCATATTCTCGATTCTCTTCCATATACAATTTTTGTTTTTTTAGTTTACTAGTAGCTACTAGCTGCATCGCTTTTGTAATCTTTTTTGTAGATTCAACAGAACGAATTCGAGCTTTAATCTCTAGCTTACCTGCTGCCATAAACTATCCTTCTAACGTATTCTTGAATACAGTTTCAAAAGATTTTAATGCTTCCATTATACGAGCTGATAATGCATCATCCAATGCACCTTGATCATGGATATCTTTAATGATATCTGCATGTTCACGTTCCATATATTTAAGCATTTCTCTTTCATATACTTTTACCTGATCCACTTTAACAGGTTTCAAGAATTTATGTTTTGCCGCAAATAAAGATAATACCTGATGTTCTACTGGCATTGGTTCATATTGGTTTTGAATTAACAATTTTGTTAAACGTTCCCCATGTGCCAATGTTTCAGTAGTTGCTGCGTCTAAATCACTACCAAATTTTGCGAAAGCTTGCATTTCACGAAATTGTGCTAATTCCAATTTTAAACTTCCACTCACTTGTTTCATTGCTTTAATTTGAGCTGCACTACCTACACGAGATACAGATAAACCACTATCTACCGCAGGTCTTACTCCACTGTTAAATAATTCTGTTTGTAAGAAAATTTGTCCATCTGTAATTGAAATAACATTTGTCGGAATATACGCTGAAATATCACCAGCTTGCGTTTCAATGATTGGTAAAGCAGTTAAACTTCCTCCACCTAATTCATCATTTAATTTTGCAGCACGTTCCAATAAACGACTATGTAAATAGAATACATCTCCTGGGTATGCTTCACGTCCAGGTGGACGTTTTAATAATAATGACATTGTACGATAAGCTACCGCATGTTTACTTAAGTCATCATAAATAATTAAAACATCTTCTCCTTTTTCCATCCATTCTTCACCAATCGCACAACCTGCATATGGTGCAATATATTGTAATGGAGCAGGATCACTTGCTGTAGAAGAGACAATCGTTGTATATTCCATGGCTCCATGGCTTCTTAATTTTTCAACAATTTGTGCAACTGTACTTGCTTTTTGTCCAATCGCAACATAAATACATTTTACTCCTGTATCTTTTTGATTAAGAATTGTATCAATCGCAATTGCTGTTTTACCTGTTTGACGATCACCAATAATTAACTCACGTTGCCCTTTTCCAATAGGAATCATAGAGTCAATAACTTTTAACCCTGTTTGCACTGGTTGATGAACACTTTTACGTGTCATAACCCCAGGCGCTACACGTTCTACTGGACGGAATTTATCACTTACAATAGGTGTTCCTCCATCAATCGCTTGTCCTAATGCATTAACAACACGACCAAGCATCATATCTCCAACAGGAACCTCTACAATTTTTCCTGTACGTTTTACTTCGTCTCCCTCTTTGATTCCTTTGTCATCACCTAATAATACGGCACCGACATGTTCCTCTTCAAGGTTTAATACCATTCCATATACATCATGTGGAAATAGTAATAATTCTCCAGACATTGCATTTTTTAGACCATGAACAAGTGATATACCATCACCGATGGTAATTACAGTACCAGTTTCTCCAACTTCTAATTCATCATCATAGCGGCGTATCTGTTCTTTAATCAGTTTACTAATTTCTTCTGGTCTCAAACTCACCACATTCACCTCGCTTAATTACTTTCCTTCAGATATATTCAACACAGCATGTTTTAAACGTTGTAATCTTCCATCTGCTGAATTGTCTATAATCTGGTCATTGATTTTAATGCGAATACCAGCAAGCAGACTTTCATCTGTTGTTAGTACAAATTCTACTTTTTTATTTAATTTAGTTTCTAATGTTTCTTTCAATTTTTGAACTTCGCTATCTTTTAATTTCGTAGCACTTTTTACATAAACCACTTGAATATTGTTAAACTTGTTATATTCTTTATTAAATTCTTTACAAATATCTTCTAGTTTTGAAAATCGTCCTTTATCAATTAATAATTTCAAAAAGTTTAAGAGCATATGATCTAATTGTTTACCAAAAACAGATTCGATAATATTTTTCTTTTCTTCTTTATTAATTTTTGGATGTACCATAACTGATTTAAAATCTATATCATTTTTCACACTATCAGCAACAATATTTAACTGATCTTTGAATATATCTAATTTTTGATCTTCTTGTCCTAACGCAAATAATGCATCACAATAGTTTTTACTAACTAAGCTTGCCATGAGTCATCACCTGCATGTTCAATAAAATCATTTACATATTTTTGTTGTTGTTCTTCATCAAGTTCTTTTTCAATAATTTTACTTGCTGCTTCAAACGCAACATCTGCAATGGTTTGTTTCATTTCTTTTTGTGCTTGAACTTTTTCACGTTCTATATCCTGCATCGCTTTTGTTTTTAATCCATCTGCTTCTTCTCTTGCTTTTGCTAAAATTTCTTTCTTTTCAGCAATTGCATTTTGTTTCGCAGTTTCTAAAATATCAAAAGCTTCACTTTTGACATTTGCCATTTGCATTTCATACTGTTCTTTATAGATTTCTCCAGCTTTTCTAGCTTCTTCTCCTGCATTAATATCTGCTGCAATTGCTTCTTGACGTTTTTGAAAAAAATCAATAATAACATCCCAAAAATAATGCTTTGCAATGAAACAAATAATTAGGGTAGAAATACAAACAAGAGCCATATCCACAGGATTTATGCGCAGGTAATTTGAAATATTTATATCCATCTGCTCATCCTCCTTGTAGCTTTGCTAGATATCTTATCCTTTTAAGAAAATTAATAATAATGCAACAATTAATGCATAGATACCAGTTGTTTCAGCCATGGCAATACCTAATACCATGATAGAGCGAACTTTACTAGCAGCTTCTGGATTACGTCCAACTGCTTCTGCACCTTTACTTGCTGCAATACCTTGACCAAT
>JARHZK010000230.1 GCA_029258245.1 Longicatena sp.
CACCATCCTTATGTCATCGATTAGATCGAAATACAGAAGGTATTGTGATAACGGCAAAAAATGCAGAAGCATTGCGTCGTATGAATGAACATATAAAAAAAATGGAAATTGATAAACGTTATGTATGCATCGTTGAAGGAAAATTAAATAAAATTAAAGATCATATCGTATTGTGGCATTCTAAGGATGAGAATTCTAATAAAGTAACTTTATATAAAAATAAAAGAGAAAATTGTAAAAAAATAGAAACAAGTTATAAAGTATTGCATCAAGGAAAACAGTATGCTTTGGTTGAAGTACAATTACATACAGGAAAAAGTCATCAAATACGATCTTTTATGTCTTATCTTGGACATCCGTTATATGGAGATGTAAAATATGGAGCAAAGAAAAATAATCGTAATGATTATCAAGCTTTATGTGCATACAAAGTAACATTTGATTTTGATGATGAATATTTTCAAATTTGCCATAAGACGTTTAAATTAGCAAATACATGTGTAGAAAAGTTATATAAACAATTAGAGAAAGATCTATTTTAATATATATTTAAAATGAATACGCTAACATACAAAAAACAATGTCGCTTTTTTACTTTTTTTATATTAGAATAGAACAGTAAATAAAAAAAATTATTTACAAAATGTAGGAGGGATTGAATGTTAGATAATATTTTTGTGGCGTTCATATTAGCTTTATTACCAATTATTTGGTTAATTGTAGCGCTTTGTGGATTTAAATGGGAGGCACATGTTGCTAGTGTTGGAGCATTTATAGTAGCATTTATAGAAGCAATTTTTATTTGGAAGATGCCAACAATGTTTGCTTTGAGTGCAGCAGTTGAAGGGTTTGCAATGGCGATTTGGCCGATTGTAATTGTAATTATTGCTGCTGTATTTACATATAATTTAACAGTGCATACTGGTGCTATGGAAGTTATTAAAAGAATGATTACTTCTGTTAGTTGTGATAAACGTATTTTAGTTATTTTAATTGGATGGTGTTTTGGTGGATTTTTAGAAGGTATGGCAGGATTTGGAGTTGCCATAGCTATTCCAGCAAGTATGTTATATGCTTTAGGATTTAATCCAGTAGAAGCAATTTTAGCATGTTTAATTGCTAATGGGTGTCCAACAATGTTTGGTTCTATTGGCATTCCAACGACAACACTTGCAGGGGTTACAGGACTTGAGGCAGGGACTCTTGCGTTTACACAAACTTTACAAGTTGCACCATTGCTATTTATTTCGCCATTTTTAATGGTTATACTTGTTGGTAAAGGTATTAAAGGTTTAAAAGGTTTGGTTTCTTTTGTAACAGTTGCAAGTTTAAGTTTTGTATTACCTGAAATTGTAGCAGCAAAATTTATTGGTGCTGATTTACCGGTAATTATTGCTAGTGTATGCTCATTAGCATGTACGTTTGCGTATGCTAGTGTTTATAGTAAAAAACATGATGTACCGGAAGAATACTGTATGGTAACATCAAATACGGATAAAAATGATAAAATCACAATAAAAAAAGCACTCGTTGCTTGGTGTCCATTTATCTTGATTTTTATACTTTTACTTCTTACAAGTAAATTAGTCCCAATGATTAATGAACCATTAAGTGCTATTAAAACCAGTGTTATGATTTATCAAGGAGCAAATGCTACACCATATACATTTACATGGATCAATACTCCAGGTGTATTGATTTTAATATCTGGAATTATTGGAGGACTTGTTCAAAAATGTAGTATCCATGATTTTGTGTCAGTTATGAAAGCTACAATCGTTCAAATGTCAAAAACGATTTGTACAATGTTAGGAGTACTTGCATGTGCGAAAGTTATGGGGTATTCAGGAATGATTTCAAGTATATCGACTTTCTTTGTTACGGTATTAGGAAGTTTCTATCCTCTTGCTTCACCACTAATTGGTGCGTTAGGAACGTTTGTTACAGGAAGCGGTACAAGCTCAGAAGTATTATTTGGTAATGTACAATTAGAAGCAGCAAGAGCTATTGGAATGAATGAGTACTGGTTAGTAGCAGCGAATTCATTAGGAACAAGTGCTGGTAAAATGCTTTCGCCACAAAGTATTGCGATTGGATGTGCAGCTTGTGCGTTAACAGGGAAAGATGGAGAAATTTTAGGGAAAATTGCAAAATATGCATTTGGATATTTAATTTTAATGGCTATCATAACTTTTTTTGCAGTTGGATTAATACAATTTATAGTTTAAGTTTTGTTTAAAATGAAATGAAAATATTTGAATAGATGTAGGAAATTTCTTACATCTATTTTTTTTTAAATTTTTGTTGAAAAATCAAAAAAAAAGGAATATACTTTTACAATGGTTTAAAGAGAAGTTAAAATTTACTCATTTAAATCGTAGGTTATGATGCGTATGCATTAAAGGAGGTGCACAACATTGGATAAGATTATCAGGGAAATTGTAGAGGCTGACAAACAAGCAAGACAGCGTGTAAAAGAAAAACAAAAAGAACGTCTGGATATTAAGAATAAAATTCTCCAACAAAAAGAAAGTATTCAAGAAAAATATCGAGTGGAGATGAGAAAAACTCTTGATAAAAAAAGAGACGAACTTGAAATGGCGTTTCAGGAAGAATGTAAAAAAGAAGATGAAAAATACAATGAAGCACTGCATAATCTAGATGAAAAATATCAATCAGGAAAAGAACAATGGATGAATGAAATTATGAATCGTTGTTTAAAAAATGAGAATCATTCAGATTGTGAATAAGGAGGTGCGAGTAAATGAACAGGGCTACTGGAGTAATTGCCAGTAAGGCAAGAAGTATGCTTGGAAGTCAATTACATGTATCTGAGTATGAAGAATTACTACATAAGCGTAATGTAGCAGAAATTGCGGGTTATTTAAAAAATTCTACTGCTTATGCAACTGCACTGAAAGACGTACGTGAAAATTATATTCATCGTGGTCAATTAGAAGACATATTAAAAAAAGAGACGTTTCGAAAAATGATGACGTTATATCGTTATAGTGATGCAAGTCAACAAGTATACTATAAGTTGCATTTACAAAAAATCGAAATAGATTTAATTTTATCTAGAATTCGAGCGTTAATTTCTCAATCTTTTGATTCAACAATTCCTGATCTTCCGCTATTTTTGAATCCTTATATTTGCTATGATTTGAAAAAACTGGGAGTTGTTAAAACATTTGATGAGTTATTAGATGTCATTGAGAAAACAAGTTATTATAAAGTATTGATTCATTATCGTGTGAAAAAAGGAAAAGAAAAAGAAATCGTTTATGCGAAGATTGAACATCAATTACTAAAGAAATATTTTGAAGAATCTTTTAGAATTATTGATAAAACTTTGCGTGGAGAAAGTCGAAAACAATGTTATGAATTACTTGCAAGTCAAGTAGAATTAGATAATATCAGTAAGATTTATCGATTAAAAAAATATTTTGATGTTGATGAAAATGTAATTCGCAAATCACTATTTCCAGTATCTTATCGAATTCGAAAAGCAGCTTGGGAAGAACTAATTCAATGTTCACTTCCACAATTTATTGAAAAAGTAAAAACAGGGCCATATCACTTACCGTTGGAAAATAGTGAAGATTTATATATAGAATATTTTATTGAAAAATATATGTATAAATTGGCAAAGAAAAATGTGTATTTTGCACAAGATGCACCTACTGTGTATAGTAGTTATCTTATCTTAATACAAACCGAATTAAATAACATCTTTAGTATTATTGAAGGCGTTCGTTATGAAGCTATTAGTGAGGATGTTGAACAATTGTTAGTATATTAGAAAGGAGGATATCATGGGGATTGCAAAAATGAAACTTGTAAACATTACTGCAGATAATGAATATCTTAGTGATGTGTTGTTAAAATTTGTAGATTTGGATTATTTTCATCCAGAATTGGCTACAAAATTTGTAGATACTGTACATGGGTTAACAACGTTAAATGAAGAAAATCCTATTACAGAAGTATTGAACAACGTACAAGAGGTGGTAGCTCGTTTGAATGTTGAATTACCACAAGTAAACGTAAGAAGCCGTGATTATGATCTAGAAGAAATTACATCTTATGTGGATGGAGTTGATTCTGAATTTCAAAGAATTGATAATATTCGACAAGATTTAAAAAAAGTAATTCAAGAAAATAAAGATGCACTAGTGCAAATTAAAAATATTGAAAATATGGATTTAAATTTGGATGATTTGTTCGAATGTAAATATACAAAGATTCGATTTGGTAGATTACCAATTCAAAATGTAGAAAAATTACAATATTATAGAAATCGTCCATTTATTTTTAAATCATTTAGTACAGATGATACTTATAGTTGGTGTTTATATATGACAACTGAAAAGTATGAGGGTGATGTAGATAATATATTCTCATCATTATATTTTGAACGTATTCGAATTCCTGAATTTGTTCATGGAACACCAGGTAGAGCAAAAGAATCATTACAAGAAGAAATTGATAGTGATTTAAAACAATTAGAACATGTAGAAAAAGTTTTAGACGAGAAAAAAGAGGGGTGGAAAGAAAATCTTGCAAAAGTTGTAAGTGAATTATCTTTCTTGAATCATACATATGAATCTTATAAATATGTAGTTGGTTTAGGTGAAAGATTTTCAATTACTGGATTTGTAGCTGAAGATGATGTTACAAAACTTAAAGAAGATTTTCAAGAATTGAAAGAGGTTGAAATTGAGGTGCGCCCCGCACATAGCGATAAGCGATTAACACCACCGACAAAATTAAAGAATGGGTGGTTTGCCAGGCCTTTTTCGATGTTTATAGAAATGTACGGAACACCTGAATATGATGGATTTGATCCAACACCGATTGTTGCTATAACTTATTCTGTTTTATTTGGAATGATGTTTGGTGATGTTGGACAAGGATTATGTGTTATCCTTGTTGGATGGCTTGCATCAAAATATAAGCATATGAAACTTGGAGATATTATGATTCGAATCGGAATCTTCTCAACAATTTTTGGATTTGTATTTGGTTCTGTATTTGGGAATGAAACAATGTTAAATCCTTTCTATCATGCATTGCTTGGACTTGTTGAAAAACCAATAGAAGTTATGTCTGCTGGATTTATTTTACCATTGCTAATGACAGCAGTTGGAATTGGAGCATTCCTAAATATGTTCTCAATTGTATTGAACATTATTAGTCATAGTAAGGATGAAAATAAGGCAGAATTTTTATTTTCACAAAATGGAATTGCAGGTTTTGTATTCTATGGTTCCATTGTACTTGGTGTAGCACTAACAGCTATGGGATGTAAAGTATTTAATATATTCTATATTGTAATATTGATTGTATTACCTTTAGTATGTATTTTCTTAAAAGAACCATTAGAACGTAAATTGGAAGGACATGAAATGTTCCCAGAAGGATTTGGATCATTCTGTATGGAAGGATTCTTTGAATTATTTGAAATTTGTTTATCTTATATAACAAACACAATTTCATATTTACGTGTAGGAGGTTTCGTATTATCACATGCTGGTATGATGATGGCTGTTACTATGATTATGGAAATGGCTGGAGGATTCGCAGGTGTTATTATTGGAATCTTTGGAAATATTTTAGTTATGTGCCTAGAAGGACTAATTGTTGGTATTCAAGTATTACGTCTTGAATTCTATGAAATGTTCTCTCGTTATTTTACGGGAAATGGACGCGTGTTTAAAACAATAAATGATTAGGAGGAAATTAGTATGTTAAACGCATTTGAAGTAGTATTACCTTTAATTTTAATTATTTTGATTTCATTACCATTAGTAAATGTATTCCGTGGAAAGAAAAGTGTTTCTGTGGCAAAACGTCGTATGATTACACATGTATGTTTATTTTTTGCTATTTTACTTGGAACTGTAGTAGTAGCATCAACAAAAGCATATGCAGCTACACAAGATGATATCGCATTAAAAACTGCTGGTTCTATCGGACAAGGGTTAGGATTTATTGCAGCTGCTTTATCTACTGGACTATCTGCATTAGGTGCTGGTATTGCCGTTGCTGCTGCTGCTCCTGCTGCAATTGGTGCATTCTCTGAAAATGAAAAGAACTTTGGTAAATCTATGATTTTCGTTGCCATGGGTGAAGGTGTTGCTATCTACGGTTTATTAATTTCTATTATTATGATTTTCATGAAATTATAATAAAGAAAATAAGATATAAAAAAGGAAAGGAGCTTTCCTATGAAATTTTATTTAATCAGTGATAACATTGATACACAAATGGGGCTTCGTTTAGCTGGTATTGAAGGTATTGTTGTTCATGAACGTCATGAAATGTTAGAAGCATTAGAAAATGCAATGCATATGAAAGATGTTGGTATTATATTGTTGACAACAAAACTAATAGAATTGTGCCCAGATGTAATATCAGAATTAAAGCTGAATCAAAAACAACCACTAATTGTTGAAATACCAGATCGTCATGGCTCTAGTAAGATTGGAGAAACGATTGATAAATATGTATCTGAAGCAATTGGGGTAAAACTTTAGAGGTGTTAAGGATGCTTGGAGAAAAAGTGAAATTAGAAGAATATATGAAAAAAGAAATTCAAAGAGTCAGTAACATCCAAATTGATGAACTTGAACAGAAAATAAATCAAATTCGTCAAGAAACGACAGCTTCATTAGAAGAAGCCGCACAAATTGAAGCAGGACTTCAAATTGAAAGTGAACTTAGAGAATTACAAAGTGATTATGCAATTAAAGTAAGTCGCTTACATGAAGAAACAAATCGTAAATTAATGCAAAAGCGTGCGGAATTAAATGAAGCTATCTTTGATGAAATGAAAACTAAATTATTGACTTTTTGTAGTAGTAAAGAGTATGAAAAAATGTTAAATGATCGAATTTCTCATTTAACAAAAGAAGAATCATATCAAAATGTATGTATTCGTGTTGCTAAAAAAGATGAAACTTATTTAGATATGTTATGTAAAACATATGGAAATGGATGTACTGGATGTGTTGACGAAAGTATTGAAATTGGTGGATTCTTATTTATCTGTCAAGATGATGGAATTGTTATTGATGAAACATTGGATAATGCATTAGAAGAACAAAGACAATGGTTTTTTGAAAATTCAGGGTTATTTATAAAATAATATAAATAATCCTTCCTATAATCGAGGTGATAATGTGAGTGAAAATGTAATTTATTCCATTAATGGACCAGTTGTAAAAGTTAAAAATTCTTTAGATTTTATGATGATGGAAAAAGTTTATGTTGGGAATCAACGTTTGATGGGAGAAGTTATTTCAATCAGTCGTGATGAAACAGTTATTCAGGTTTATGAAACTACAACAGGATTAAAACCTGGAGATCCAGTTGAACCAACAGGAAGTCCTATTTCTGTAACACTAGGTCCTGGAATTTTAAGAAATATTTTTGATGGTATTGAACGACCTTTAAAAGAAATCGCTAAAGAATCTGGAGCATTTATTGCGACAGGTAGCGATGTAGCTAGTTTAGATGAAGAAACATTGTGGGATGTCACAATGAAAGTTAAAGTTGGGGATCATGTTGTTCCAGGTCAAATTTTTGCGACTGTACCTGAAACACCGTTAATTGAACATCGTTGTATGATTCCTCCAACATTAATAGGTGAAGTTGTAGAGATTGTTGAAAATGGTTCCTACACAATATTACAATGCATTGCTAAAGTAAAAGATGAACAAGGTAATATTCATGAATTAACATTGTGTCAAAAATGGCCAATTAAAACCGCTAGACCAGTAGCAAAAAGATTACCAATCAGTGTTCCATTGATTACAGGACAACGTATTTTTGATACATTGTTCCCAATTGCTAAAGGTGGAACAGCAGCAATTCCTGGAGGATTTGGTACAGGAAAAACGATGACACAACATCAACTTGCAAAATGGTGTGATGCAGATATCATTGTATATGTAGGTTGTGGAGAACGTGGAAATGAAATGACACAGGTTTTGGAAGAATTCTCAGAATTGATTGACCCTAAATCAAATCGTCCTTTAACAGATCGTACAGTGTTAATTGCAAATACATCAAACATGCCGGTAGCAGCTCGTGAAGCAAGTATCTATACTGGATTGACTCTTGCAGAATATTATCGTGATATGGGATATCATGTTGCAATTATGGCCGATTCTACATCACGTTGGGCAGAAGCATTACGTGAAATTAGTGGACGTTTAGAAGAAATGCCTGCAGAGGAAGGATTCCCGGCATATTTACCTTCAAGAATTTCTCAATTCTATGAACGGGCTGGTTATATGGAAACATTAAATGGGACTACAGGAAGTGTTTCCATTATTGGGGCTGTATCTCCACAAGGAAATGACTTTAGTGAACCAGTTACACAAAATACAAAACGTTTCGTACGTTGTTTTTGGGCATTAGATAAATCTTTAGCTTACGCAAGACATTATTTTGCGGTTAACTGGAACGAGAGTTATTCTGAATATACAAGTGATTTAGCCCGTTGGTATAATAAAAATGTCGATCCTAGATTTTTACGTGATCGTCAAGAAATTATGTCTTTATTAGCTGAAGAAACAAAATTGATGGAAATTGTAAAATTAATTGGTAGTGATGTATTACCAGAAGACCAAAAATTAGTAATTGAAATTTGTAAAGTAATCCGTGTTGGATATTTACAACAAAATGCATTTCATGCAGATGATACATATGTACCATTAGAAAAACAATTAAAAATGATGGATACTATTTTATATTTATATCATCGTTGTAAAGATGTTATCGCAACTGGTAAACCATTGCGTTATGTATTACAATTAGGATTATTTGATAAAGTAACTAAAATGAAATACGATGTGCCAAATGATAACATTGCATTATTAGATACATATCCAGCAATGATTGATGACGCAATCGCAAGGATTATGTAAGGAGGTATAAAATGAGTCTACAATATGTAGGGTTACATGAAGTCAATGGACCTCTGATTTTTCTAGATCATGTAAAAAATGCAGGATATGAAGAAATGGTCGAGATTAAATGTGAAGATGGATCAACTCGTTTAGGAAAAGTTGTACAACTTGAAGGAGATAAAGCAGCTATTCAGGTATTTGAAGGTACAAATGGCTTATCTTTAAAAAATACACGTACGAAATTTACAGGGAGACCAATGGAATTAGTTCTTTCTAAAGAAATTTTAGGTAGAACGTTTAATGGTAGTGGTCAACCGATTGATGGACTTGGAAAAATTTATGCAGAAAAAAGTTTAGATATCAACGGACAACCACTAAATCCAGTTTCTCGTGTATATCCAAGAAACTATATTAATACTGGTATCAGTAGTATTGATGCATTAACAACCTTAATTCGTGGGCAGAAATTACCTATTTTTTCTGGTTCAGGTATGCCTCATAATGAGCTAGCAGTACAATTGGTTAAACAGTCAAAAATATCTGATGGAGATGGTAAGAATTTCTGTATTGTTTTCGCTGCAATGGGTGTAAAAAATGACGTTGCAGATTATTTTAAACGTTCATTTGAAGAAGCAGGAGTTATGGAAAAAGTAGTTATGTTTGTAAATCTTGCAAATGATCCTATTATTGAACGTACTTTAACTCCACGATGTGCATTAACTGCTGCTGAATATTTAGCATATGAACATGATATGCATGTTTTAGTAATTTTAACTGATATAACATCATATTGTGAAGCATTACGTGAATTTTCAAGTAGTAAGGGAGAAATTCCAGGAAGAAAAGGATATCCAGGATATTTATATTCTGACTTAGCTTCTTTATATGAAAGAGCAGGTATTATAAAAGGTGCGAAAGGATCTGTAACACAGATTCCAATATTAACAATGCCAAATGATGATATTACACATCCAATTCCTGACCTAACTGGATATATTACAGAAGGTCAGATTGTACTTGATCGTGGATTAAATCAAATGGGAGTATATCCTCCAGTTGGTGTATTACCTTCATTGAGTCGTTTAATGAAAGATGGTATTGGTGAAGGATATACTAGAAAAGATCATTCAGATGTATCGAATCAGTTATTTGCCTCTTATGCAAAAGTGCAAGATGCAAGAAGTCTAGCGTCCGTTATCGGGGAAGATGAATTAAGTGATATTGATAAAAAATATATGGTATTTGGATCATTGTTTGAACAATATTTCTTGAATCAAGGTTTTGAAGATAATCGTGGTATTGAAACAACATTAGATTTAGGTTGGAGCTTATTATCTGTATTACCTAGAGAAGAATTAGATCGTGTTGATAATGAAGTATTAGACAAATTCTACGATCATGAAGCAAGTGTTAAACGTTTCCAATTAAAAGCAGACCCTATTATTCGTGAATTAGCATACGAAGGTGAATAGTGCATGGCAAATAAACAAGTCTTTCCTACAAAAGGAAATTTAATGGCAACTAAAAAGTCAAATTCACTTGCGCATCTTGGATACGAATTAATGGATCGAAAAAGAAATATCTTGACTCGTGAAATGATGCAATTGTTAGATGATGTAAAATTGTTGCGTGACGAAATAACACAAACTTATCAAGAAGCATATGATGCACTGCAAAAAGCAAATATGACATTAGGAGTTATTTCTGAAATGGTAGAGGCTGTACCAGTAGATGCAGGAATTTCTATTAGTTATCGCAGTGTTATGGGAGTAGAAATCCCAAAAATTTCTTATGAAAAACAAGGTATGACATTTATGTATGGATTTGAAAATGGAAATTCCAAATTAGATTATGCATATCAATGTTTTTTAAGAGTAAAAGAATTAACGGTAGTTTTAGCTGAAGTTGAAAATAGTGTATATCGATTAGCAAATGCAATAAGAAAATCACAAAAACGAGCAAATGCTTTAAAGAATATTGTTATTCCTGAATTTGAAGCAAATATAAAATTTATAAGCGATGCTTTAGAAGAAAAGGAAAGAGAAGAATTCTCACGACAAAAAGTAATTAAAGCAACAAAAGATAGACAAAAAAGATAGGAACAGATTTCTGTTCCTATTTTTTTAAAAAAAGTAAAAAAAGGGTTGCCAAAATAGAAATAATTTGTTATTATATATGGGCACTTAAGAGTGCAAGAAAAGTTAAAGATGTGCGCCCATAGCTCAACTGGATAGAGCGTTTGACTACGGATCAAAAGGTTGCGGGTTCGATTCCTACTGGGCGCGCCATTTATGAAATAACTTCCATTTTGGAAGTTTTTTTATATTTTTATGATTATGATGATAATGGGT
>JARHZK010000255.1 GCA_029258245.1 Longicatena sp.
AATAATACGAGAATACAGGCAAAAACAAAATGGATGCCTCCTGTTAAATACGGGAAAACATCCATTTGTATAGCTTAATCCATAAATCTATGTGTCCAGGATTCTGGGTACATATCATACAGAAATAAACCTCTTTTTATTTTGGATAACTATACTAATTAGTACTATGTAGTTTTTCGAATTCTAATATTTCTTTCTTTAATCGATTAACTATTTTATCCTGTGGAAGTTTTTCTACAATAGTTCCTTTTTTGATTAATAATCCTTCATTTTTTCCTCCAGCAATTGCAATGTCAGCATGTTTTGCCTCTCCAGGACCATTTACTGCACACCCCATAATTGCAACAGTAACATCACAATGAACAGTATTTAAAAATGTTTCAATTTCATTTACAACTGGCAACATATTCCATGCAGTTCTTCCGCATGTTGGACATGCAATCAAGTTTGGAACATTTTTGATTAATCCACAACATTTTAATAATTGCTTAACGATTGTGATTTCGTTTGTAGGGTCACCATTCACACTAATTCGAATAGTATCTCCAATACCTTCATTTAATAAAGTACCTAAGGCCATACTACTTTTGATTGCACTTCCCATAAATGTTCCTGCTTCGGTTACTCCTAAATGTAATGGATAAGGAAATGTTTTACTAGCTAATCGATAAGCTTCAATACATAATAGAGGATCACTTGATTTAAAAGATAAACAAATATCATGAAAATCAAGTTCTTCTAACATAGATATATGACGTTTGGCACTCTCCATCATTCCTTCTGCTGTTGGCTTGCCATATTTATCATGAATATCTTTTTCCATCGATCCACTATTAATTCCAATACGGATAGGGACATGGTGTTCTTTACAAATTTTAACAACTGCTTGTACTTTTTCTTTGCCACCTATATTCCCGGGATTCAAACGAATTTTATCAATACCATTTTCTACTGCAGCAATTGCAATCCGATAATCATAGTGAATATCAGCAACTAGAGGAATATGTGTTTGTTTTTTAATTTCTTTAATAGCTTTTGCATCATCTTCATCAATAACTGCAAGACGTACTAATTCACACCCACAATCTTCTAATTTTAAAATTTGTTGTACTGTATTTTCTATATCTTTTGTTCGCGTATTACACATGCTTTGGATAATTACATGGTTGGTTCCTCCGATGGTTAAATCACGAACATGGATACTTCTTGTTTCTGTACGCTTCATTAATTATCACTCCTCTAAATACCATTATAATCATTTTTTATTTTTTTTACAATTGAAGAAAAAATATAGTAAATAAATCGCTTATTAATATAAATAATAACTAAAAGTTATAATATTGCTTAAATGAATGATTTAAAGTATAATAAAAACTAATTGGAGGTGTTGTTCATGATTCGTAATCCGTTTCGTGACCTTGATCATAAAAAATTAACTCGTAGTTCAGATGTTTTACAAAAACAAAATGATTATTATAAAATTGTAAATAAACGTATCGTGATTTTTAGCGTGATAATTTGTTTTTTATTTTTAAGTGTTTTATTTAAATTAACTTTATTACAAACCCGAGATCATGATAAATATGTTTTAAAATTAGCAAATCTTTCGTCTCATAAACAAGTAGCACAGCCACCACGTGGAGAAATCTATGATCGTAACGGAAAAGTTATTGTAAAAACAGTTTCTGCGCATAATATAACATATTTCCCATCAGTAAACACTACAGATGATGAAAAATGGGAATTAGCACAGAACTTTTCTAGAACTTTTCATATCAAAAATGATTTTTTAAGTAAATCAAATTTACAGGACTTGTATTTGTTTTTATATCGTGATAAAAATGGAAAAAAAGATATAAATGGAAATCATCTATTAACTGAAAAAGAAGCATCTCAAAATTTAACGAGTGACAAACGTGATGAACTAATTCGATCTAGAATTACAGAAGAAATGGTTGATAAAATTGCTTCAAAGAATGATAAAAAAGCTTTTAGTGTATATTTGCGTATGAATCAAGCACCTAAAGATTCAATTAAAGTTATTATAGAGGATGCATCTGATGAAGATGTGGCATATTTAATTGAACACAAACATCTATTTGAAGGATTCGATGTTGATTTTAGTTCTTGGAAAAGAGAGTATCCTTATAAAGATACATTACGTGATGTACTAGGGACGGTTTCTTCATCGAATCAAGGAGTTCCGTTGGAAGACCAAGAATATTATAGTGCTATGGGATATCCATTAAATAGTCGTGTGGGTACTAGTGGATTAGAAAAACAATATGATGATTTGTTGAATGGGAATTTAAAAGTTAGTGATACACAAGCTTTCAGTGACGATGCTGTGAACAAACATGATTTATCATCAGGAAAAAAGGGATACAACCTGCATTTAACAATTGACATTGAATTACAAATAGCATTAGATAAAATCATGACTGACATTATTAAAAAAAATGCAGGGGCTAGTGGTCGTGAAGCATTTAATCAAGCCTTTGTGACGCTTATGGATCCTAATACAGGAGAAATTTTGGCAATGAGTGGTGCAATTAAAAACGAAGATAAAGAAGTATATAAATTTGCTAGTGGTAATTATTTGAATAATTATCCTGTTGGTTCAGCCGTAAAGGGTGCTACTGTTTATATGGTTTTGAATGAAGGCGTTATGTCACCACATGATACCATTTTAGATGAAAAAATGAATATAGCAGGTCAAATCAAAGGATCATATCAGGATTATGGTCCAGTAGATGCTGTAAAATCATTAGCAGTTTCAAGTAACGTTTATATGTGGCAGTCGGTTATAAAACTTGCGGGAGGATCTTATGTATATGGGCAGCCATTAGAAATTAGCCAACAACAAACAAACGAAACTCTTGAGCTGATGAGGCATTATTATTCCATGTTTGGGTTAGGGACAAAAACCGGAATCGATGTTCCTAACGAGGGGTTAGGAATCACAGGATATACGCAAACAGCCGGGAATTTATTAGACTACTCAATTGGACAATATGATACATATTCTCCATTACAATTAACACAATATGTATCAACAGTTGCGAATGGTGGAAATAAAATGCAACCAAAACTTGTAAATTATGCAACTGAAATAAATGGAGATTATGTAGTATATGAGAATAAAAGTAAGATACAATCTAGAGTAGAAGGAAATTTAGACTATTTAAATGTAGTAAAAGATGGATTTAGAAGTTGCATTTTAGAAAATCATTGCGGAATGAGTTTGAATGCAATGGATAAAGGTATTGCTGCAAAAACAGGTACCGCTCAAACAG